>CAIUDS010000630.1 GCA_903897985.1 uncultured delta proteobacterium | reverse complement strand
TCTACCAGGGCGGCATCAGCTACATGCGCTTCGCCATTTCCAATACCGCGGAATACGGAGACCTCACCCGGGGCAAGCGCATCATCACCGAGCAGACCCGCGCCGAGATGAAGAAGATCCTCTCCGAGATCCAGTCCGGCCAGTTCGCAAAAGAATGGATCCTTGAAAACCAGGCCGGCCGGCCCATGTTCCAGGCCCTGGCCCGCGAGCAGCGGAACCATCCCGCGGAAACCGTGGGCAAGCGACTCCGGAAAATGATGAGCTGGATAGACGCGAAGGAGGACCCGCGTAAAGACTGATGCAGAACCAGGGCTACATCTTCGCCAAGGAAGGCCATGTCTGGGTTTATGGCAGTTGGATTCTGTTCATGGTCACGCTCCCGTTCGGGAAATGGTGGCTGAGCGCGCCCGCGGCGGTGTTCAGCCTGTTCTCGATGTGGTTCTTCCGCAACCCCGAGCGCGAGCCGCCGAAGGAAGCGGGGATTTATGTCAGCCCCGCGGACGGGACCGTGCTCAAGGTTGAGGACCATGTGAACGAGAGCAGATACCTTCACCAGACCATGAAGAGGGTGAGCATTTTCATGTCGCCCTTTAATGTGCATGTCAACCGCGTGCCCCGGAGCGGGACGGTGGTGGACACCATCTACCATCACGGCAAATATTTCTCGGCCAACAACGACAAGGCCAGCCTGGACAACGAGCAGAACGCCATCATCGTGAAAGACGAACAAGGCCGGACCTATATGTTTGTCCAGATCGCGGGCTTCATCGCCCGGCGCATCGTTTGCTATGCCCGGGCGGGCAAGGAAATCCTGATCGGGCAGCGGGTCGGTCTGATCAAATTCGGCAGCCGGGTGGATATTTATCTTCCGCCCGAGTCGGAAATTGCGGTGAAGAAGGGTTCCCATACCAAAGCGGGAGAAACCATAATCGGGAGATTGCCATGAGTGAACCAAGAAGAATCAGGCCCACGGTATTCATTCCCAACGCGGTCACCACCGCCAGCATGTTGTTCGGGTTCTATTCCATCCAGCAGTCCTTTCACGGCGAATTCGTGCACGCCACCTGGGGACTGCTGATCGCCGCGGTGCTCGACTCGCTCGACGGCCGGATCGCCCGCCTGGTCAAGGGCACCAGCGAATTCGGCGAGCAATATGACTCGCTCGCGGACCTGATCAGCTTCGGGGTGGCGCCGGCCATCCTGGCCATCCGCTGGGGTCTGGACCAATATTTCGGAGAAACCGGCTGGGTGATCGGCTTTATTTATCTGGCCGGAGCCGCCATCCGACTGGCCCGCTTCAACATCCTGATCGGCGAGGAGATGTCCAAAAGCTATTTCAAGGGCATGCCCAGCCCCTGCGCCGCGGGCATCCCGGTGCTGACCGTGATGGTCTATAATAAATATGTGGGTCCGGGGGAATTGGCCTACCCCCTTGCCGCCAACATTTATCTGGTTGCGGTGGTCGTGGCCGGACTCCTAATGGTGAGCCCGATCCGGTTCCGCACCTTCAAGGACATCAAGTTCGCCAAATACGGCATCCACTGGCCCTTGTTCGGAGTGGCCGTCATCCTGGGATGCCTGTTCCGCTGGCCCCAGGCCACCTTGTTCGGAGGCCTGTTCGCTTACCTCGGTTGGGCGTTCCTCGAAGAACTCCTGATCCTGCGGCCCAAGGAAAAAGAGCTCCGGGCCAAAAGGCGCGAGGCGCGGCGCAAGCGCAGGGAGGCGCGGCGGGCAAGGAAACTGGCGCAGAAAGAGGCCAAGATGCACTTGATCGAGGGCAAGAAAGAGGACTCGAATGGCTGAACGAATTTATATATTTGACACCACCCTCCGCGACGGCGAGCAGGCGCCCGGGGCGAGCATGAACCTCGAGGAAAAACTGATCGTGGCGAGACAGCTCGAGAAGCTGGGCGTGGATGTGATCGAGGCCGGGTTCCCCGCGGCCAGCGAGGGCGATTTCGAGTCGGTCCGCAGGATCAGCGAGGAGTTGGAAATGTGCTCGGTCTGCGGCCTGTCCCGCACCCGCAAAGAGGATGTCGAGAAGACGCTCAAGGCGATCGAGCCGGCCAAGAACCCCATGATCCATATCTTCATCGCCACCTCCGACCTCCATCTCGAGCACAAACTCAAGATGAGCCGCGAAGAGGTGATCGAGTCCGCCCGCGACGCCATCGCGCTCGCGAAAAAACATGTGGACAACATCGAGTTTTCCTGCGAAGACGCCAGCCGGAGCGATCCGAAATATCTGACCGAGATCATCGCCGAGGCGGTCAAGGCCGGGGCCCGGGTGATCAACATCCCGGATACGGTCGGGTACGCGCTCCCGTTTGAATTCGAGAAACTGATCCGCTACCTCCTTGAGAACACCGTGGGCATCGGTCGGGCCGTGCTCAGCGTCCATTGCCATGACGACCTGGGTCTGGCCGTGGCCAACAGCCTGGCCGGGATCCGCGCCGGCGCCCGCCAGGTCGAGTGCACCGTCAACGGCATCGGCGAGCGCGCGGGCAACGCCTCGCTCGAGGAGATCGTGATGGCGATCCACACCCGCAAGGACCTGCTCGACTTCTACACCAAGATCGTCACCGAGCAGATCTATCCGGCCAGCCGCTTGATCCGCAAGATCACCGGCTACCCGATCCCGCCCAACAAGGCCGTGGTGGGCGCCAACGCCTTCAGCCACGAGGCCGGCATCCACCAGGACGGCGTGCTCAAGCATAAACTCACCTATGAGATCATGAAGCCGGAACAGATCGGACTCCCCTCCAACAAGCTGGTCCTGGGCAAGCATTCCGGCAGGCACGCCTTCCGCGAGCGGCTCTCGCAACTCGGGTTCGAGCTCTCGGACGAGGAGTTGGACCAGGCGTTCAAGAAATTCAAGGAACTGGCGGACAAGAAGAAAGAGGTGTTCGACGAGGACCTGGAGATCCTGGTGATGGACGAGATCATGAACATCCCGCGCAAATACCGGCTCAAGTATATCAACATCACCTCCGGCACCGAGGTCATGCCCACGGCCAGCGTGCAGCTGGAGATTGACGGCGTGCTCGCGCGCGACGCCGAGTTCGGGGACGGGCCGGTGGACGCCACCTTCAAGACCATCACCAAGCTGGCCGGGACCAAATGCAAACTGCTCCTTTACAGCGTGAACGCGATCACCGGCGGGACCGACGCGCAGGGCGAGGTCCGCTGCCGGATCGAGGAAAACGGGATCGAGGTCAGCGGGTTCGGCGCGCACACCGACATCATTGTGGCGTCCGCGCTCGCTTATATTGACGCCTTGAACCATTTGGAATTCAAAAAGCAGAACCTGTCCAATATAAAAGTTCAGGTGCCCTGATCCGTCAGGAGTTTCGAGAAAATGGGGATGACCATCACTGAGAAGATTCTTGCCCGGCACGCGGGCAAAAAGCAAGTGAAACCGGGCGAGATTGTCGAGGCCCAATTGGATTTTGTCCTGGCCAACGATGTCACCGCGCCGCTCGCAATCGAGCGCTTCAACGAAGTCGGCGCCCAAAAAGTTTTCAACCGCGACCGGGTGTCTTTGGTGCTGGACCATTTTGTGCCGGCCCGGGATGTCAAGGCCGCGGAGCAGGCCAAGCTGGTCCGGGAGTTCGCGCTCGAACACAAGCTGAAATATTTCTTCGAGGCCGGCTGCGGCGTCGAGCATGCGCTTTTGCCCGAGGAAGGCCTGGTCAGTCCGGGCGAAGTCATCATCGGCGCGGACAGCCACACCTGCACCTATGGCGCGCTCGGGGCGTTCGCCACCGGAGTCGGGTCCACCGACCTGGCTGCGGGCCTGATCACGGGCAAGCTCTGGTTCAAGGTCCCCCCGAGCATCCTGGTCAAATTCAGCGGCAAGCCCGGCAAATGGGTTTCGGGCAAGGACCTGATCCTGGCCCTGATCGGAAAAATCGGGGTGGACGGCGCAAGATACATGGCGCTCGAATTCACCGGCGACGCGCTCGACGGACTGAGCATTTGCGCGCGCTTCACCATCTGCAACATGGCCATCGAGGCCGGCGCCAAGAACGGGATCATCGAGCCCGACCGCCGCACCCGCGCCTACCTCAAGAACCGCGCGCTCCGGCCCTCGGTCTTTTTTCACAGCGATCCGGACGCGGAATATGTCCGGCAAATTGAAATCGAAGCGCACGAGCTCGAGCCCCAGGTGGCCCTGCCCAGCCTGCCCGAAAATGTAAAACCGGTGTCCAAAGTTCGGGGCGTCGGATTGGACCAGGTGGTGATCGGGTCCTGCACCAACGGCTGGCTGGAAGACCTGATGACGGCCGCGCAAATACTCAAGGGAAAAAAAGTTCACCCGCGGGTGAGGCTGATTGTTTTGCCCGCCACCAAAAAGATTTATCTCCAGGCCCTCCACCGCGGAATCCTGAAAATCTTTTCCGAAGCCGGCGCCGTGATCGGACCGGCCACCTGCGGTCCCTGCCTGGGCGGACATATGGGGGTTTTGGCCGCGGGAGAGCGTGCGCTCGCCACCACCAACCGCAATTTCATCGGCCGGATGGGCAGCCCTTCGAGCGAGGTCTATCTGTCCGGGCCCGCGGTTGCGGCCGCGAGCGCGGCGCTGGGCCGGATCGCTTCGCCCGAGGAGTTATAAGGAGGATGTCGAAAAATGGCTCCAGCGCCCCTTTATGTCATTCCCGGCTTGACCGGGAATCCAGACCCGTCCCCGTGAAAACGGGGAACCAGATAGACATTGGATTCCCGCCCCCGATCAGGTCGAGGGCAAGCTTTCGCGGGAATGACAATAACCATCTGCGATCTTCGGCACCCCCATCCCGGGGGAGGGAACAGAGGTTTTTCGACACCCTTATAAGGAGGACGAATTGAAGTTGACTCGAAAGCATTGGCTGATCCTGATTGTGACCCCGCTGGCCCTGCTCGCGGACCAGTTGACCAAGCTGAGCATCCATGCCGCGCTCCGGCCGTTCCAGGAGATTGTCATCGTCCCGGGATATTTGGAACTCATTTTTGTCACCAACCGCGGCCTGGCCTTCGGCATGTTTTCCGGACAGTTGGGCGGAGCCGCCACCTGGATCTTTCTCGGCATAACCCTGGTCGCGCTCGCAATCATCCTGCATCTTTTCTTCCAAACCGACAACCAGGCCGTGGTCCTGCCCCTGGCTTTAAGCCTGGTCCTGGCCGGAGCGCTCGGCAACCTGATTGACCGCTTCCGATGGGGATATGTGGTGGACTTCATGAATATGCACTGGAAGCATCACTACTGGCCGACCTATAATGTCGCGGACATCGCCATCACCGCCGGGATCATCCTGCTCATCTTTGACTCCTTCCTGCCCCGGACCGGCGCGGAAAATAAAAGCCCGGCGCAAAAACCGAAGGAGCAGGCCAAGTAGTGCATCCGCTGATTTTCCAGTTCGGCTCCTTTAAAATCTATTCCTATAGCCTGCTGGTATTGATGGCCTTTGGCGGCGGCCTGTTATATGCCTGGCGCGAAGCCAAGCGCCTGGGCGAAGACCCCGAACATGCCCTCGATCTCGCGGTCCTGATTTTCTTCTTCTCCTTCATCGGCGGGCGCCTCCTGCACTGCCTCATCAACTGGCACGACTATATCCACGACCCGCTCCGGGTGTTCAAAATCTGGGAAGGCGGCCTGGTCTATTACGGCGGTTATTTCATGATCACCATCGTTTGCTTCATCTACCTCCGCCGCAAACATCTCGCGCTGGGCCGCTGGTCCGACATCCTGGCCCCCTGCGCCATGATCACCCTCTTCTTCGGAAGGATCGGCTGTTTCCTCAATGGTTGCTGCTACGGATGCGCCGCGCCCAAATGGCTGCCCTGGAAAGTCGTATATCCCATTGACCAGATGCCTCTATACCTGGCCGGGGTCGCGATTCATCCCACGCCCTTATACGAATCCCTGGCCGTCGGCCTGATCGCAACCGGCTTGATTCTCTACCGCAAACATAAAAAATATGAAGGCGAACTGTTCTGGCTGATGATGATCCTCTATCCGGTCGCCAGGTTTTTCCTCGAATACCTCCGCGCCGATCCCCGCGGAGCCATCGCCACGCTCCATCTCTCAACCTCCCAGTTCATCAGCATCCTGGTTTTTATCCCCAGCCTGGTGTGTCTGATCCTGGGTTATCGCCGCGCCGCCCGCGCCGAGGCCGCCGCATGAAGGTGGTCCTGATCCGGCCTCCCAAAATCCAGGGCGCGCTCGAGCGCAGCATGGTCCAGCATCCCATCAACCTGCTCTACCTGGCCGCGGCGCTCCGGCAGTATGGCCGGGACTTCGAGCCGGAAGTCTGGGATTTCGAGGTGGAAAAATTTTCCGAAAAAATCGCGCGCGAGAAATTCCGGAAGAGCCGGCCCCGGGTGGCGGGCATCACCAGCATGACCTGCAACCTCAAGATTTCCGACGCGGTCATGGGCTGGCTCAAGTCGGAGGACCCGCAACTGATCACCTTGGTGGGCGGTCCGCACGGCTCGGCGATCCCGGAGCGGACGCTGGAGGAATTCAAAAATTTTGATTTGGCCGTGGTGGGCGAGGGCGAGCAGACCCTGCTTGAAATTTGCGGCCGAGCGCAAAAGGGCGAAGGTTTTGAGGGCGTGGCCGGGATCATCCGGAGAACCGCGGATGGACTCAAGCGGGAGCCGGCTCGGCCCTTGATCCCGGAGCTGGACTGGCTCCCCAATCCGGCCCGCGACCTGATGGACCATGCCCTTTACCGCGGCGCCAGCACCCCCGGCCTGGACGCCACCCTGCACAAAACCACCGAGTTGTTCACCTCGCGCGGCTGCCCGGAGCAGTGCATCTTCTGCGCCTCCCACCTGGTCTTCGGCGGCAAGGTCCGGTTCCGCTCGGCCGAGCATATCTTGAAAGAGGTGGACGAATGCATTACGCGCTGGGGCTACCGGCATTTCACCATTGACGATGACACCTTCACCTACAACCCGGGCCGGCTGGAGAAAATCTGCTCAGGGTTCCGCGGCCGGGGCATAACCTGGGACTGCGACACCCGGGTCAACGCGGTGAACCGCGACATGCTCAAGATGATGGCGGAGTCGGGCTGCAAGAAGGTGGCCCTGGGCGTCGAGTCCGGCAGTCAGCGCGTCCTCGCCTTGAACCGCAAGGGCATCACCCTCGAACAGGCCCGCAACGCCTTTAAATGGGCGCACGAGTTCGGCATCATCACCACCGCCTTCTTCATGATCGGTTCGCATCCGAGCGAGACCCGGGAAGAGGTGGAAATGAGCTTCAAGCTGATGCGCGAACTGGACCCCGAACTGATGGCGGTCTCGATTGCGGTCCCTTATCCCGGCACCGAGCTTTACCGGATCATGAAAGCGCAGGGCTATATCTTCGAGGAAAACTGGGAAAAATACACCCACCTTCATTCCATCCCTTCCTGGCGCACGGAAAATTTCTCGCCCCGCGAACTGGTCAAGCTCCAGAACCGGCTCTTCCGACGGTTCTTCCTCCGCTCCCGCTTCGTGGTCAAGACCTTTAAAAAAGCCCTGAGTTGGAGAGGCCTTAGATATTATTCCCGCTCGCTCTGGCAGATTATCGAATATCTTTTCATCGAGGGGAGGAATTAAATGCGGTTCACAGTGAACGGTGCATGGTGAACGGTAAATTCATGCTCGCTATTGTCATCCTGGCCCTGGCGGGCCTCATCGCCGCGGCCGTGCCGACCACAAGCCCTCAAGAGCCCGCCGCAGCCGGCCTGAGCGCGCCGGTGCCGGGAATGGTTCCGGGCCGTGACACCTGCATGAAATGGAGCGGGTACCCGGATTGCGGAGTGATCGAGATCAAAGTCCTGGAGGATTTGCTCAACCGCGCCCCCAATCGGGAGGAGCGCGAACAGATCCTGCTCCGGATGGCCCAGGACTATTATTTTATGGCCTACCTCTGGACCTACGGCAACGGCGAGCACAGCGAAAAATGGTCGGACCTCTTCCGCGGCCAGGGCCTGAAGATGGCCCTCGCGCTCGAGCAGAGCATGGACCCGGCGATCCGAGAGCAGGCCGCGGAACTGGCCCGGAACTGCAACGATGATTTCCCGCGGCCCATTGCGCCGGCGCCGGCCGGGGTGTTGGACCCTGACTACCTCTGAAGAGGCTGTTGAAAAATACAAATTTACTTCTCCCCGGCGCGGGAGAAGGTTAGGGTGAGGG
>CAIUDS010000629.1 GCA_903897985.1 uncultured delta proteobacterium | reverse complement strand
TGTCCGGGAGCGTGGTGCTTTCAAAAATAAAGGCCTCGGTCCCGCCGTCCAACCAGCGGTCTCCGGATTTGCCCGCGTAGAACTGGTAATATCCCAAATCCAGGGTCACGCTGAAATATCCTTCATCATTAGCAACCACGCTGTTGACAATAAGATTGCTTTCCCCACCGGTGGGCACGAATACCACCAGCCAGGCGCCGGGGATGCCGGACACCCCGTCGGTAATCCGGCCTTGGACCGTGTACGGACCAACGGGATAGGTTCCCGCGGCGATGTTGATGGGATAGGGATCGCTGGCCACGGAGGAAATGGTCACACGCATTTCGCCGCTTCCCGGAGCCAAGCCGGAGGGAACCGAACACGCGACGATCGAATGATCCAGCACTCTGGTCACGGCCGGGGCAGGAACCCAGCTTCCGGAAAGGTCCCGGAATTCCACGGTGGCTGAATTATGGACCGCCGGAATATTGGTCAGATCAATCAAGACCGGCTGGCCTTGCTGGACCGTGGAGCTTCCATTCTGATTCTCAAAACCGTTGACCTTCAGCTTCAGGCCCGCGCTCGCGCAGGCTGGCAGGCTCGGGCTGGAGGCATTGCCCGAGCGGTCAACCGCGCGGATGGCATAGCAATGCTCGGTGTTGGGGGAGACCCGGGTGTCGCTGTAGCGCTCGCCGTTCACCCGGGCGATGATGGTTGAGCCTTCATAGACCCGATAGGACAACACGCCGTCATTGTCCGTGGAAGGATCCCAGGACAGGGCGATTTGAAGATCTTGAGAGGAAGACGCCATGAGATTCTCGGGCGTGGAAGGAACTTCGAGATCGCTCGGGATGGGGAAGCTGACAAAAGTTGCATAGACCTCGCCATCGGCAAAGGCCTCATTGATGGGCGAAAACTTCGCGCCGGTGATCACCACGGCCAGAAATTTGCCCCCGCTTGAAACCAGTCCTCCCAAAAATTCCGAGCCGTTGGTGGCAAAAAGGGGCATGTCCGCGCCGCCCATGGCTCCGGAGGGGGTTACAAACCGGCCCCGGACATCCATGCAGGTACCCTCGCCCGGATCGCAGGCCCAGTCACGGTCCCGGTCGTTCCTCAGATCGGTGAAAGCCACCAGGTACCTGGTCCCGGCAAAAGCCACCAGCGGCATGAACTGCTGGCCGGGGCCGTTCGAGATGGTGAGCACTCCGCCCAGCAGACTCCCGGACTTGGAAACCCGCTGCCCGAAAACATCCCATTCCCCGCTGTCCGGGCCGCCTACCTCGTCCGTCCAGACCACCAAATAGTTGTTCCCGTCAAAACCCAGGCTCAACGGATTGTCGCTCTTGGCCGTGCTGGAATTGATCGTGAACTCAAGTCCCGGACCCGAAACCGGATCCACGAACCTTCCGATCACAGCTTCATCATTCACATCCTCCGTCCAGACCACCAGGAAGTTGGTCCCGTCAAACGCCACATTGTTAACTCCCTGATGACCATAGCCCGTGCTGATCGCAAAAGCAGAACTCATGCTTCCATCCGAATATAAGAAGGTGCCATAGACCCGGCGGTCTCCCCCCTCGTCCACATAATAAGTGGCCAGCCAGGTATTATTGCCATAGGCCACTCCGCCCACCCCGCCCAAATCTATACTGGGGGCTATGGTAAAAACAGAACCCCACAAGTCGCCATCCGCTTCAACAAATTGGCCGCGCAATTCCGCGCCCGAGCACTCCTGGCATTCATTCCCGCAGCCAATATCGTTTTCCCAAACCATCAGGTAGCGGCCGCCAAAACCATAGGCAATTGCTCCGTGCGGCCCATGC
>CAIUDS010000628.1 GCA_903897985.1 uncultured delta proteobacterium | reverse complement strand
TAAGGTGAAAAGCTTGTATCCCGGCAAGGAACTCATGATCAACAGTCAGGGAATCAAGAAAGTCCGGATCGCGCAGCACCCGGACAAGGTGCGCGTGGTTTTTGACGCGGCCGAGGCGAAACTTCCCTCTTATGACTTCACCAAGCAAGAGGAAAGGCTGGTTTTGGTGGTAAGCCAGAAGGTCGAGGTCTCCGGACCGAGCGCGCCCATGCTCGCGGCCCCGGTCCTGATGGCGCCGGCGCCGGAAGAAGCCGCTCCCGCGCCGATGCCGGAAGTGGAAACCGCGGCCCCGTTCCCGGGGACCGGAAAGGCCCGGGTGCTGGCGGTGGACTTCAAATACACCCCCGCGGCTTCCCTGGTGGAAATCAAAACCGATCAGCCGGTCGCTTACGAAAGAAGGGAAAACCTCGCCGATTTGATCTTCTCGATTACGCTCAAAGACATCACCATTCCTTCCTCACTCGAGCGCTCCCTCGATGCCAGCGAATTCTCCAGCCCGGTCAAGCTGGTCAGCAGTTTCCAGGCCAGCCTCACCGAGGTCAATATTGTCATCAATCTCAATGCCTGGGCGGTGCCGGAGATAAAGCAGGAAGCCGGCAAGATCACTCTTAAGTTCATGAATGCCGGGTCCCCGGTCGCGGGTTACGCGACCCCCTCCGGCGAGGAGATCGTTGCGCCGCCTCCCGAGTTCCCGCCTTCGGCTCCGATGGAGCAGCCGGCCCCGATGGCGGCCAAATCCGGGCAGCCGATCCAGGTGGAAACCCTGACCGGAACCAAAATCTACAGCGGCACCCCCATCAAAATCGAGGCCAAGAACCTCGATATTCTCGATGCCTTGAGGGCCATCGCCGAGGTGAGCGGCAAGAATATCGTCACCGCGGATAATGTCAAGGGTTCCATTACCCTTAAGCTGGATAATGTGCCTTGGGATCAGGCTCTGGATCTGATCCTGGAAAGCAAGGACCTGGGCATGGTCCAGTATGGCAATGTCATCCGCATTGCCCCGATCAAGGACATCCAGAGAGCCCAGGAAGACCAGATCAAGTCCAAGGAGCAAGCCGAAAAGCTCCGTCCGATGGAGACCCGGATCATTCCCATCAACAGCGGCAAGGCGCGCGACATCTCCTCGCAACTCAAGAACATCCTGTCCGACCGCGGCAAAGCCGATGTTGACGAAAGGACCAATTCCATAATCATAAGAGACATCCCGGAGAAAATTCAGGAAGCCCAGACCTTGATCAAGGTGCTCGACCGCAAAACCGACCAGGTCCTGATTGAAGCCCGGATCGTCGAGGCCAGCATCACCGCGGCCCGCGAGTTGGGAGTCAAGTGGGGGGTTAATTATAACGCCGGGCCCTCCTGGGGCAATCCCACCGGACTCAATTTCCCCAACACCGTCCAGATGGGCGGCGCCGTGCTGGGCGGCCTGTTCAATCCCGCCACCGCCAGCGTCTTGAACACCGCCGGCGGCCAGGGCGGCGCCGTGGGAATCACTTTCGGATCCTTGACCGGCGCGGTCAGCCTGGACTTATTGCTCCAGAGTCTCGAGACGCAGAACAAGGCCAAGATCATCTCCAGCCCTCGGATCATGACCATGAATAACGAGCGGGCCTCCATCCAACAGGGCGTGACCATTCCGTACCCGCCCGCGATGAACCTGGCCGCCGGCGGCGGCGGCTCCCAGTGGCAGTTCGTGGAAGCCGCGCTCCGCCTTGAGGTCACCCCGCATATTTCCTCCGACGGGTCCATGGTGCTGGAGCTAAGGGCCAGCAATAACACCCCCAATCTGCTGGTGGTCAGCGGAGGCGCCCCCAGCATCAACAAGAAAGAGGCCCAGACCCAGATCATCATCAAGGACGGCGAGACCATTGTCATCGGCGGCATCTATCAAACCCAGGACACCGAGACCATCAACCGGACGCCCTTTATCAGCAAGATCCCCTGGCTGGGAAAGCTGTTCCAGGATCGGCTGGTTAATAATACCCGGAGCGAATTGTTGATTTTCTTGACCCCAAGGATTGTTAAATAGAATAGGATAAGCTGAAAGAAGGAGGATGGGATAATGAAATCAAGAATAAAGTTGATTGCGGCGTTGCAAATAATTGCAGGAATGGTTTTTCTTGGAGTCGCTTGCGGGGATTATAATGGTCAGGCTTCAAACGATCCCAAAGTCGGTGCCTTGGTCAAGGTCTCCGAGATCATTCCTCAGGATCGCGGCGAGGATACTCACGATATTGATATGAGGGTTTCGGTCTGCGATGGCACCGTAGTTCCGCCGAAAATGGAAGATGCGCTCACGGAAGCCACTATGAGCATTAGGGTCTTTAACGATGACGCAACCTCGGCTTGCGCATCCTCGGATCAGGGATGTCCTGATATTTATATTCTATCTTACAAAGTGGATTTTGAGAGCGATGATCCGAATGCCGTGCCTCTGAGCTCCATTAAACGGGATATTTATCTTTTTCTTGAAGCAGGAGATGAAGTGACCGAGGATGGCTTGGTTCTAATGCCTTGGTCAACCAAGCGGCAGTTTATGAACAATTATACGGCTTGGGGGTCAATAACTCCTTATACCGCCAAACTCAC
>CAIUDS010000627.1 GCA_903897985.1 uncultured delta proteobacterium | reverse complement strand
GCCTTTGAAGGCGGCGGCGTCAAGTATGGAACCCACGCCGCGGCCGGCGCGGTCGAGCGTTTTTCCCTTGACCCCGTGACCGGCGCGGTCCGCTGCCAGACCATCTCGCACATGCCCGCCATGGGCATCTGCGGCTCCGGCATCATCAACATTGCGGCCGAGCTTTTGCGCGCCGGCCTGCTCGACCAGAACGGAAGGCTTAACCTCGACCGCGGCTCCCCCATCCTGCGCGAAGGCCCGGACGGACCCGAGGTCTTGATCGTGCCCGCGGCCGAGACCTCCATTCACGAGGACATCGTGCTGCGGGAAATGGATTTTGACAACCTGATCCGGGCCAAGGCCGCAATGTACGCCGGCTACCGGACCCTGCTCAGCGAGGCCGGGCTCAAGCTCGAAAATCTGGACCTGCTCATGATCGCGGGAAATTTCGGGTCTTTTCTCGATATCGAAAACGCCGTCACCATCGGTCTGCTCCCGGACCTCGACCGCAATAAAATCAAATTCATCGGAAACGGCTCCCTGCTCGGAGCGCGTCTGGTCAGCTTCTCCAACGAACTCCTCGACGATGCCGAAAAAATCGCCCGCCTGATGACCAATATCGAGCTCAGCGAAAATTTGACTTTCATGGATAATTACATTGCCGCGCTGTTCCTGCCCCACACCGAAGAAAATTTTTTCCCCTCGGTCATGGCCAAGATCCGCGGATGGCGGGGTCCGGAAAAGCCGAGTGCGCACCTGCCCAGGGAGGCCAAGGCCTAAATGTCGCAACTAATCGCCATCGCCGGCAAAGGCGGGGTCGGAAAAAGCACTTTTTCCGCCCTGCTCATCCGTTACCTGCTCAAGGTGGACCGGCCCATCCTCGCGGTGGACGCCGACCCCAATTCCACCCTGCCGGTCATGCTCGGCTTGAAGCCCGGACAGACCATCGGTGAGGTGCTCGAAGAATTCATGTCCTCTAAACTGAAAATCCCCGCGGGAATGGGCAAGCAGGCCTGGCTCCAGCTTCGACTCAGCCAGGCCGTGGCCGAAGGCAAAGGCCTCGACCTCATGGTGATGGGCCGGCCCGAGGGCGAAGGATGTTACTGCTCGCCCAATGCCGTGCTCCGCGAGTTCCTCGACCGGATGCGCGAAAACTACAAGTGGGTGGTGGTGGACAACGAAGCCGGCATGGAGCACCTCTCGCGCCGGACCGAGGGAAAGATAGATTATTTGTTCGTGGTCTCCGATCCCACGGTCAAGGGCATCCGCACCGTGAAGAATGTGATGGACTTGATCGCGGAACTCAAGCTCGAGATCAAGGCCAAATACCTGGTCCTGAACAAGGCCGCGACCATGGACCCGAAGCTGGCCGGCCTGATCGCCGGGATCGGCATCGAACACCTGGGCGAGTTGCCGGAGGATGCCCGGATCGGGGAATACGATCTGGCGGAAAAATCTCTGCTCGAGCTGCCCGATCCTTCACCCGCGGTGGCGGCGAGCGAAAATATATTGGCAAAAGTTTTTGTCGGTTCGGAACCGATTAAAAATTTGGCGATCGCATAGAAGGAGGTGTCAAAATGAGTACCAAGGATCCGACCATCAAGAAAACCGGGTTTGACGGCAAGCCCGTGGAAATCCTGGGAGAGGTATTCGAGCCGGGCGAACCGGAACTCGGCGAAACCTATCACTGGAGGGAACGACTGGGAGACCGCCAGATCAAATATATCAAGAACGCCCTGCGTTATTGGTATGGAGAAGGATATGGCAGCGAAAAACGCAAGAACCCGGCTTAAACGCCCAGGGGCGCAGGCATCCCGCTCCAAAGCGGGACCTGCGGACCGACATTCAGATTAGAAGGAGGGTAAGAAAGTGGCACTAGACCTGTTTAAGGAAAATTACACCGGAAAAATCCTGGAGACCACCATCGGCGCCGGTCCCAAGGCGGTCAAGGTGGGCGGCGAGACCTGTTATCCCTTTTACACCTGGGAGGGCAAAATGCCCAACCCGCCCCGCATCGCCTTTGCCGTTTATGACGCGGAGACCGAGCGCTGGCCCGCCTCGCTTAAAGAAGCCTACGGCGAGGTCCTGAACGATCCCGCGGCCTGGGCCAAAAAGGATGTCGAGCAGTTCGGCGCGGAACTGATCTGCCTCAAGCTCCAGAGCACCGACCCCAACGGCAAAAACGCGGGTCCCGAGGCCGTGCTGCCCACGGTCGAGAAGGTGATGAAGGCCGTGGAGGTCCCGCTCATCATCGCCGGGGTGTCCAACGCGGAAAAGGACCGCGAGGTGCTGCGCAAGGTCGCGGAAAAATTCGAGCAGAAAAACCTTGTGCTCTGGCCGGTGGAAGAAGCGAACCACAAAATCCTGGGCGCCGGCGCCTTGAGTTTCGGCCACTTGGTCGGCGCCTCCACCCCCATTGATGTCAACCTGGCCAAGCAACTCAATACCCTGCTCGACAACCTCGGGGTCAAGCCCGACCGGGTGCTCATGGACCCCACCACCGGCGCGCTCGGCTACGGGATCGAGTATTGCTATTCGGTGATGGAGCGGGACCGCATGGCGGCGCTGATCCAGCAGGACGACAAAATGCAGAAGCCGCTGCTCAATTTTGTGGGATCCGAGGTCTGGAAGATCAAGGAAACCAACCAGACCGCGGCCGAAGCCCCCAATCTCGGCGAGCAGAAGCTGCGCGGGGTCATTTACGAGGCGGTCAATGCCACCATGGTTTTACTCACCGGGTCCGACCTGGTGGTCATGCTCCATCCCGAGGCCATTGCCAAGGTTAAACAGTTGATCAAGGAATTGCTGGCCTAGTTGATGGCAGACAGGAGTGTCTGCCCCCCTTGAAGAAAGGAGTGAGAATGAAAATTATTGCAACTGATCTTAAAAAATGCGTGGGCTGCCATTCCTGCGAGCTGGCCTGCGCCATCAGCCGGTCTCAGGCCAAGACCCTGGTCGAGGCGGTGCTCGAGGATCCCCGACCGGCCGCCCGGGTGAAAGTCATCGCCATTGACACGCATCCGATCCCGATGCAATGCCATCATTGCGATGACGCGCCCTGCGCCGCGGCCTGCCCGACCCACGCGCTCTACCGGCTGGGACCGGAGGCGCCGGTGTTTTTCAACCGGGACCTGTGCATCGGCTGTTCCAGTTGTGTCCTGGTTTGCCCCTTCGGGGTCATGCGCAAGGCCCCGGGCGGGGTCATGGCCAAATGCAACCTCTGCTGGGATCGGCTCGAAGAAGGCAAGGTCCCGGCCTGTGTCGAAGCCTGCCCGAACCAGGCCCGCAAACTGGTCGAGGCCAATCAGGTCGCGGAAGACAAGCTCCGCAAGATGGCCATGATGCTGAGCGGACAGGAATTGGGGGAGGAGAAGTAGAGTTCAAGTTCGCGATTGAAAATATCCGGACAACTTCAACCATAGGAAAGTTATGAAATGAACAAAGCTGAAATAGACAAAATCCTCGACCGCTACGCGCGGCATCCCGGTCAGATCATCGCCATCCTGCATGAAATCCAGGAATCGGACCGCTACCTGCCGGAGGACGCGCTTAGATATGTGGCGGATCAATTGAAGATTTCCGTCAGTCAGATCTTCCATATCGCCACCTTTTACAAGGCCTACAGTCTTAAGCCCAAGGGCAAGCATATCTGCAATGTCTGCCTGGGCACGGCCTGCCATGTCCGGGGCGCCCCGCTCGTGCTGGAGGGACTCGAGCGCAAGCTCGGGATCAAGAACGGGGACACCACCGAGGACATGGAATATTCCCTGAGCACGGTCAACTGCCTGGGCGCCTGCGCGCTCGGGCCGCTGGTGACGGTGGATGGAGATTATTTCGGGAACATGAACACGGCCAAAGTGGAGAAGATGCTCGAGCAGGTCAAATCCAAAGGCAATGGCGGAGCTTCGCCGGCCGGGGAAAGCAAGGAAGCCCTTGCGCCATCAGAGCCGGTCCGGGCCGAGTCGCTTAAGCCGGTTGTTGCCGAGGAAAAAGCAGCCCCGGCCCCGGAACCCGCCAAGGCGGAAAAGCCAGCGGCCCCCAAGCCCACCAAAGCCGCGGTTAAAAAAGTTCTGAAACCAAAAACCCCTGCGGGAAAAAAGGGAGGGAAAAAGAAATGACCCTCTTTGGAAACCCCGCGGAGCTTTCCCATTGTCGGCAGCAATTGCAGGCCGGCTATGACCCGCATCAGCCCTATATCGCCATTTGCGGAGGAACCGGGTGTTTGGCCCTGGGCGCCGCGGAAGTCAAACAGGCCTTTTCAGAAGCCATTTCCAAAAACGGACTTAAGGTCAAGGTTCACATGAAGTTCACCGGCTGCCACGGCTTTTGCGAGAAAGGGCCTCTGGTGGTGATCCATCCGCAGGAAAACCTTTATGTCTCGGTCAAGGCCAAGGATGTGCCGGAAATCCTGGAAAAAAGCGTGGCGCAGAACGAGCTGATCGAGCGCCTGCTATACCGCGACCCGGTCACCAAAGAAAGGATCGCCAAGGAATCCGAGGTTCCTTTTTATAAGCACCAGAAGCGGCTGGTGTTCGGCATGAACGGCATGCTGGACCCGCAGAGCATTGACGACTATATCCGGCTCGGCGGATACTCCGCGTTGTGCAAGGCCCTGTTTGAAATGGAGCCGGAGCAGGTCATCAAGGAAATAAAAAAGGCCGACCTGCGCGGACGCGGGGGCGGCGGGTTCCCCGCGGGGCTGAAATGGGAGACCTGCCGCGAGGCCCACGGCGACATCCGCTATGTGATCATCAACGCCGACGAGGGCGACCCGGGCGCATACATGGATCGGTCCCTGCTCGAAGGCAATCCGCACTCGGTCCTGGAGGGAATGATCATCGCGGCCTATGCCATTGCCTACGGCAAAAGCCCGACCGCGGGATATATCTATGTCCGCCACGAGTATCCGCTCGCGGTCAAATATTTCACCAACGCGGTCGAGCAGGCGCGTGAGTGCG
>CAIUDS010000626.1 GCA_903897985.1 uncultured delta proteobacterium | reverse complement strand
TCGGGCAGGACCTCGCGCTGGGTTAAAAAGCCCTGCTGGTCCATGCCCTTTTCCACCATCGAAACGGCCATTTCCATGGCCGCTTGCTCGTCCATGCCCGCGACCTCGCCCGAGTAACTGGTGCCCCGCACCAGGGCATAGACCACGGCCAGGCTGGCCAGGTCGAAATTCACTTTGAAGGAAAAATTTTTCTGGTCCTGGGTCATGGGATAGACCGTGAAAAAATCCTTGACCGTGTAATAGATTTCCTCGTTGATCCCCGGGATCATCCGCAGCTCGCTCACCGTGTCCATCGGGCCGTTCTTATTGGAATAAATCCGGTCGCCGTCCTGGTAAGACTCGGTCTGGTCCTTGTCCAGGGCGCCGTTGACCTGGCCGTAATCCAGCCAGTCCACCAGCATGGTCATGATGCTATCCAGGTCTTCCTCGGCCACCTCCACGCCGCGCTCCTTGAGCCGGATGTCCAATAAATTCTTGATAATGGGTTTGAAGGGAAGGTTTTCCTGCGCCCCTTCCTCCTCCGGGTTCGGGTTTTTGATGACCAGGCCGTTCAGGTTCAGCCGGGCGGCCTCGTCAAAGATCTCCAGGCGCAGCATGTCCTCGTCAATCGGGTATTCCAGCACCAGGCTCCATTCGCCGCATTCCGTGGGTTGAGTGAACAAAGTATTTGCATTGTTGACGGTGTTCCCCTGGGCCGGCGCGGGGTTCTGTCCCGGTTGCACGGTGTTCCCGCCCATCAGCGTCCCGCTATAGCAGCGGCAGGAGAACAGTTTTACAAACTGGTTCTGGAAATTGCCGCGGTAGCCGATATTGAACGGGGCGGAATGGAGCAAAAGCCCGTGGGCCGCGTTGATGCCGGCCTGGGCCACGGCCTTGGCGCGGACCTGTTCGAGCTGGTTGCCGGTCAGGTAGGAGTTGACGCGGACGCGGTAGAGGAAATCCGCGACCAGCGCGGACATGATGGTCAGGAGCAGGAGCACGATCACCAGGGCGGCGCCGGAATCTTTTTTGCCGCTCATGCTCATTTCCGAATCTCGCAGACATCCCGCAACTGCTCTTCCTCGAAGGAGCACCCGGCCGCGTTATTGCTCAGGTGGAGCGGGATCAGCAAACACCAGTCTTGCTCGTCCTCGCCACAGCCCATGCCCAGCTCGACCACCACGGCGCAGGGGAGTTCATAGCCCGCGTCCGGCAGTTTCCATTCCTGCTTCAGTTCTCCCTCGGAGTTGAGGTAGGAAAGCTGGAACCGGCCCACATTTCGGGCCAGTTCATAGACCATGCCGCCCTCGACCGAGAAATTGTCATCAATGCTCCCGCCCTCCCGGAGCTTCAAGATCCGGCACTGATCGCCGTCCTCCATGGTCCGGTCCGGGACCGTGAACACGGTCATGTCAATCAGCTCCGATTCCTTGGCGTCAATCCGGTTGGTGCGGTGCGCGAGCGAGGGGAAGCTGAGCGCGTCAAAGGGCTCGTTCGGCCGCTCCATCTGCTTGCCCTCGAAGATGGCGGTCTGCGCCCGGGCCGGGTCAAAG
>CAIUDS010000625.1 GCA_903897985.1 uncultured delta proteobacterium | reverse complement strand
TTGGTGACGCCCTTGGCAGTTGCCAGCCAGGCGGTTCCATCGTCCGAAATCGCGATAGAGATGACGCGGTCGTCGAGCAGGTATTCCGGCCCCTCCAGGTATTGCCATTCCTTGCCGTCGTAGCGCGCAGCGCCCATGCTCGTGCCCACCCAGAGGATGTTGCCGGATTTGGCCGCGCAGATCATATTCCGGTAAGGCAGGCCGGGCATGCTTTCGATTTGTTCTTTTTCCTGCTCGCCGATGCCGCTCGAAAATTTCAGCGCGCTCGATTTGGTTATGGCAATGAGTTGCGCCTCCGTTGTCGCGGTTCCCGCCGGAAAGAGATATTTAACCACCACTTTTTGCGGGAACGGTCCGACCGCGATGGATGTTTCCTGCCCGGATGAATATCGGGCCGGCAAAAATAACACGGCCAGAAAAACCGCGAGAACGAAAATCTTTTTCATGCCAACCTCCCTCACGCCGCTTTCCGCCCAACATAGCAATTGCTTTTGTCGCTGTCAAAATAGTGGCGCAACCGCTATGAAGCAATTGCCCGGCGATTCGGAGTATGATAGATTCTTGCACAGGGGGAAAAATAATGAGATCGAAAAATATGCGTGGAATTTACGCAGTCCTGGTTTTGATTGCCGTTTTTTTTCTGGCGGGCATGGCCAGGGCGGAAGATGCCTGCCGGGAACCGGTGATGACCGAGGCCGGCCTGGTTTCGGGGATGAGCAATCCTGAGACCAAGGCCTGCCAGTGGCTCGGGGTGCCTTATGCCGCGACGCCGGTTGGGGAGTTGCGCTGGAAAGCGCCGCAGCCTCATCCGGGCTGGTCCGGAGTCAGAAATGCCGTGGCTTTTGGGGACCGATGCCCTCAAAAATCCATGGTGGGCATTTTTAACGCGAGCAGTCTAAAGGGGATGAGTGAGGACTGCCTCTATCTCAATATTTACCGCCCAGCAGGCCAAGGCACCCAAGTAAAACCCCGGGACAGCCAAAGGCTGCTGCCGGTCATGGTCTGGATCCACGGGGGCGGATATTTGTTCGGGAGCGGGAGCGGATACCCGGGAGACCGGCTCGCGGAATTCGGGGATGTGGTGGTTGTCACTATCAACTATCGTTTGGGCGTGTTCGGGTTTTTGGCCGGGCGCTCGCTCCGGGACGAGGACCCGGATAAGAGCACGGGCAATTACGGGATCCTGGACATGGTCGCCGCGGTCAAGTGGGTAAAGACCAACATCAAGAATTTCGGGGGCGATCCCGAGAACATCACCATCTTCGGAGAGTCCGCGGGATCCTGGGCGGTGTGCACCCTGCTCGCCACTCCCCTGGCCTCGGGCCTGTTCTCGCACGCGATCATGGAAAGCCAGGGCTGCAACGCCAGCGAGGATTTGGAACAAGGATATGAAAAAGAAAAAAAGATCTCGGCACATCTGGGCTGCGCTCCCGATGACCTCGCTTGCCTGCGAAAAGTGCCCACGCTCAAGCTGGTCAACAAGGGCACGCCAAACTTTTTGAAAGAAGGCTTTACCCTGGTCGCGCACCATGATGGATATGTGCTTTCAGACTCCCCGCTCAAAATGATCCGTAGCGGCGATTACGCGCAGGTGCCGCTTTTGGCGGGATACAACCGGGACGAGTTTGACGCTGCGCTTTTTCTTTTTGGAGATTTAAACCGCACCAAACCCGCTCAATACCATGACATGCTCCAGCGCAGCCTGGGTCTGTCCGACGCGGAACTCAACCGGATGACTCAACTCTACCCCTTGAGCAAATACTCGGATCAGCCCGGCAAGGCTTTCGGGAATATTGCCTCCGACTTCGGCATAATCTGCCCAACCTATCTGGGACTGGCCGCAGTGGCATCTCATCAGCCCGAAACCTATTTCTACCGTTTTGAATATGACCGCATCCGGTTTATCAAAAACCTGGGCGCGCTCCATTCCATGGAGATACCGTTCGTGTTCAATGAGGTCAATTCCGGAGCCTACCGCACGCTCTTTTACAAACACGACCTGGAGGACCGGCGGAAATTATCAAAAGTGATGATGGGCTACTGGACCAATTTCGCCAAGACCGGAGACCCCAACGGCCCGGGCCTGCCGGAGTGGCCGAAGTTCGACCTCCAGGACCAGAAGCTCCAGGTGCTGGACATAGATGTGCGGACCGAAAACGCCCAGCTCCAGGACCGCTGCGAATTTTGCGATCAATACCTGGAAACGCACTCGCCCTTCCTCGAGACCCTGGGCAAGCCGCAGAAAAAGAAATAGCATCGCCGCCCCCGACCTTCATATGAAATGCCCATTTCACTTTTGCGCGGAAATTTTCTAGAATCAGCTGGTGGCGAAAAAGCGCAAAGCCAAAGGCCAGCAAGCGGCCAAGCCCCGGCCCAAGCCCGAGCGGCTGAAATTTTACGAGACCGGCTGGTTTCATTTCGCGGCGGCCGCGGCGTTCCTGGTCCTGGCTCTAATCATCTATCGCCCTGCCCTTTCGGTCCCGTTCCATTATGACGACACCCGAAACATCCTCGAGAATCCCTACATCCGGATCTCGAGCCTCAGCCCGGTCTCGCTGTTCAAGGCCGGCTTTCAGGATTTCAAGCAGAACCGGCCGCTCTCCAGCATGACCTTTGCGCTGAATTTCTATTTCAATTCCTTCAGCGCCCGTGGCTATCACCTGGTCAACATTTTCATCCATGTCCTTGCCGCACTTGCCTTGTTCATCCTGCTCGACCGGCTTTTGACGAGAAAATTACTCGACAAAAATCAAGCCCGGCTCGCAGCCGGCCTGACCGCGCTCTTCTGGCTCGCCCATCCCATCAATACCCAGGCCGTGACCTATATTGTCCAGCGTCAGAGCGCAATGGCCGGATGTCTTTCCTTGTGGTCGCTGCTTTTTTATGATCTGGCAAGGGCCGGCAAGCGCAAAGTGTTTTTCATCCTCTGCGCCGCGTCCGGACTCGCCGCGTTCGGCTCGAAGGAAACCGCATTCGTGCTCCCCATCTTCGTCCTGCTCTATGAACTCTGGTTTTTCCAGGAACTTAAAGCGGGCTGGCTGCAAAGGATTTGGAAATGGATGGCGGGCCTCTGCGGATTCTATCTCCTGCTTGCGCTCGCCGTTTTCCGCACCGGCATGGTCCAAAAATTCCGCCAGGACTTTGTCCTGTTTTCTTTCACGCCCATGCAACGCCTCCTTTCTCAAGGCCGCGCCCTGCTCTGGTATCTTACGCTCATCATGCTCCCGGCCGGCACGCGCCAGAGTCTCGAACATGATTTCGCAACCTCGACCTCGCTACTCCATCCCTGGACCACCCTGCCGGCATTCCTGATTATCTTCGCCGCCATCGGCATCGCTCTCTGGCAGGCGAAAAAGCATCCCCTCCTCAGTTTCGCAATCCTCTGGTATTTCGGCTCGCTCCTGATCGAGTCGCTCCCGCTGCCCATTGACATGGTCACCGAGCACCGGCTTTATCTCGCAAGCATCGCCGTCATCGCCCTGGTCCCCGCGAGCCTAATCCTGGTCCTGAAAAACCGCTCCGCCGCGATCGCTTTGGCCATGATTATTCTTGCCCTGCTCGGCCTGTCCACTTTTGAGCGCAACCGGGTCTGGCTTACCACTGTTGGTCTGTGGGGAGATACTGCATCCAAGGCCATGACCCTGGCGCGGCCGTGGAACAATTACTGCTCGGACCTCGGGAGCGAATTGGATCTGCGCAAGGAGCTCGCGGCCTGCCGGATCGCGGTGAAGCTGGGACCGGAGTCGGCGGACGCGCACAACAACCTGGGCGCCTGCTATTTCCATCTCAAGGACTACGCCGCGGCCGAGCCGGAGTTGTTAAAAGCGGTCGCGCTCAACCCCGAGTTCAGTTATGCCTATGTCAACCTCGGCCTGGTCCAGGGCTCGCTCCAGAAACTGGAGGCGGCCAAACAGGACTTCCGCTCGGCCCTCGCGGCCAAACCCACCGACCCGGCCGTGTATATGCGGGTGGCGGATTTCTTCGAGCAGCTTAAAGACCCGCTCGACGCCATCACCGCTTATGCCGGGACATTGAAGCTCGATCCGAACTTAACCGATGCCCGGGCTCGCCGACCAGGGCAAGTGCGAGGACGCGATGGCATTGGTTAACCAGTCCCCGGTGCAGGATGCGCGGTTTGATGAAATTATCAAGCGGTGCAGCATCAAATAAAATATGAACAGGGGGTCGGCCAGCTGAACCTCTAAAACAAATGAGTCGCCATTGGTTTTATTAGACACGGAATGGGGATAAATTGGAGATAAGAGGGAAGCATTCGGTCTATTCAATCGTGCGGGAACCGAAATTCTGCAAATCCCAACCCGACAAACTTGAACAATCAGAACGATTATTTGGGCAACCGGCCCTCAAGCACTGACCGAGACTGCTGGCAAGAGGAAGAGGGAAAGGCTTAAAAGCTTAACAGCTTAAGGGCCTAAAGGGGAAGGGAATTGGCATCCTGCCGATGCATCTCATGCTCTCATCTCTCCTCTCTCATTTCTCATTCCTCTATACCAGTGCATTAGAGACATTAACACTCGAAGTCCGCCGTAGCCAAGGCTTCTACGCTGTCATTCCCGCTTGCGAGGGTGTCGAATAATTCATTTTAATCCGCAATTTTGGGAACTCTGACGAAAAATAAGCCTGGTTCCCCTCAATTTTCATCCGATCCCTTCCGGTTCACATAAACGACCATCAACAGGCCGATCCAGCGCATTCTGCTCGATCCACGCCCGAAAATAAAGCAAAAAGCCGCCCCCACCATCAAGCGAAGGGCCCGTTTCAAATTATCGGCCTGGCCGTGCCGGCTGAAGTCCAATTTCGCCCCGGCCAAACCGGAACGGCGGAAGCGGTTAAAATTCTGCCCGCCGCGAAATTCCGAAAACACCGGTTCCACTTCCGCCTTCCGTCGCCGATATTCCGCCCGCGCCCGCGGCTGTTCAAAAACCTTCGCCATCGCTTCCTTAAGCTCGTCCCCGGCAAAACGCTGAATCCGGCGCGCGCCTTTGCCCTTGGTGCATTGCCCATGAAAACCGCACTCCCGCCAGTTCCGACATTCATAAATTAGGCACGCGAGACCTCGGCTCTTTCCCGTTCCGCATCGGCGCAAGACCTGCCCGCAAGGCCCCCGATAAACATCGGCTCCCGCCTCGTAACGGAAGCGCGACTTCTCAAAGCCCTGCTTGTTCGAGCCCTTCTCCCATTGATTTCCCGCCCCGCTCCCCGCCGGACACCGCACATTCAATTCCCGCTCCACGCCCAAACTTAAGATCGCATAATTATGGTACCCCGCATCCAGCGCCAGCCGCGTGGGAAGCCCGCCCAGCACCTGCTCATACTGCAAAAGCATCGGCCCTAACGAACTCCCCTCGTCGCTCGGGTGAACATCCTGCCCCAGGAGCAACCGCTGCCCGTTCGTCAAGACCGAACCCTTATCCGAAGGCCGGAAGCTATGGCTCTTTTGTTTCTGAAGCACCGCCTCCGGCTCGCCGGGACAGATGCGCGGGTTCGCCTTCCGACTCCTCCGCTCCGCCGCTTCCCGCTTGATCGCCCGGAACCGGCTCACCGCCGCCTCGATCACCGTCCCGTCCGCCGACGCCCCCCCAACCCCGAGCTGCAGTTTCCCCGCCAGACCTCGGGCCTGCGTCAGAAAATAGTCCTCCGTCAACAACTCCCGAAACCGGTTGCGAAAATTCCCGAGTGTGCGGTGGTCCGGCTGCTCGCCCCCGCACAGCCACCACGCCCGAACATCAAACCGCGCCAGGTCCTCCAAATCCCGTAGCGACCGCTTCCCCTCCATAATCCCGAAATAGATCAGACCCAGCATCACCCCAGGAGGCAGCGGCCGCCGGCCGAGCCGGCGGTAGCCCGAAAAGAACCCGCTCAGGCCCGATGCGAAGATCAACTCCCGCAGCCGCAGCGCTTCCGTCATCCCCCGCGACTCCAGGTCGTCCCGCAAGCGCGCAGTCCCGCAAAAAAGCGGCTCTGGACTCGGATGGATGAAATCCTCCGACCCCAGTTCCCGCGAGACCCCGGCCAGCTTCCGCCCGCGCGGAGCTTCCGCCAGCAACGGCTTACTGAGAGGGACAACAACCATGGCACAGCTCGGGATAAATGACGGACAAGAGTGTCCGTCCCCCTTGCCGAGGCCATGTGATATGCGAGTGGTTCTTTGCAGATGCGTCCCACGGCAGCTTGGGAAGATTAAATTGAGGAAAGAGATTAAGCTGATTAAAAAGGCGGCAAGTAGCGCCGAGGCGATTATGGGCTTAATCATCTTAATCAATTTAATCCGTTTCACC
>CAIUDS010000624.1 GCA_903897985.1 uncultured delta proteobacterium | reverse complement strand
CCCGCATTCGCGGGAATGACCGTCAAGTCCCACTTCCGAGCTCGGCTTTGGGCACGGACCCCGGCTTATGACAAAAAAGCGCGGGGGCTTTTTGAGGTGCGCCCCCGCGCGTTCAGGACGGCTGGGCTTAGAAGACCATTCTTTCGGCCAACCTCTTCCGCACTTCAAGCGGGACCTTGCCGGTTTGATCGTCCAGCTCGACCTTGGGCATGCCGCCCCAGAGCTCGAAGGCCCGGTGCAGGGTCGGGTCGCATGGGATGGCGCTGAGGTCATACTTCTGGAGCTTCTCGGTCTTCATGGCCTCGCGCGCGCCTCCGAGCAGGAACACCACTCCGCGGTTGAGGGACGAGATCACGGCGCTGTTGGTGGCATAGGGATCATGCGCTCCGTGTTTCCGTTTCTCCGGCGTGGTCTCGCGGTTTTGCAGCAGCCAGGCCAGCGAAACCATGTCATGCGCGACAATACTCGGTGACGCGATGAGCAAGCCCATGTCCGGCTCGGAAACATAGCCATTGTCCGGACCAAAAGTTGCTTGAACTTTTGTGGCGGTGGTCAGGACCAGGCGCAACTTGTCCCGGATGCTCGGGACGGTGTTGATCTCGACATGCTTCTCGTAATAGGTCCGGGCATCGCGGTGATATTCGAGCCGCGAGTCAAACCGGAGATAGCCGACCGCGGCCTTGAGTCCGAGCGTGGCGCCGGCCAGGGGATGGCGGCTTACGCGCGGCATCAGGACTATATGTTGGACCTCCTTTAGTTTCTTGGGAACCCAAATGCCGTTTTTCCAATGCGAGCCCGCGGTCGGGAAGTCCTCGAAAAAGGCCTCCCAGCCCTCTTCCTCCGGAAGATAAACCTCGCCGCCCGCAGACTCGACCGCGGCCAAGATTCCATTCTTCCGCATCAGCCCCCGGGTTGAGCCGCACAGGCCCTCCGGCATCAGCTTCACATGCTCGATCCCGGCCATGTCCATCACGATCACTTTTCCCGCGCCCTTGGCTTTAAGCAGCTCGATCATGGCCTTGAGGCCAACCGGGCTGGTGGTCGCCGGATACGGTTCGCCGGAATTATTGGCCGGCTTGATCAGGACCGTGTCGCCTTTGCTGAGCCAGGAAAAATTCGTGGCCGCCTCCGCGGCCCGCTTGACCGCCGCGCCCAGCGCTTCATCGGACGAGCCCTTAGGCACGCCTTCCAATATCACCTTGGCCGGATTCCCCAATTGCACCGTTTCTTTCCTCGCTCCGCTTTCCTCGAAACCCAGCAGGCCCGCGCTCGCCGCGATGAAGCCTTCCCGCAGGTAGTTCCGCTTGTCCACGAAGAAGCACTGATAGGTCAGATTCTTTCTCATCATCTTTCTCACCTCATATAAATATAATCATCCTTTTGATGCCCGGCCCGGCCTTTTAATGGCCTTCTGCTGATAAAAAATGGGTATTTTGACAAGATAATGATGGGATAAATTTATGGGGAAGATCGGGCAGGCCGGATCTTTTTCCAGCGCTCGCCGGTCGGGCAGGCCTTGATACATTCGATGCAGAAGTCCACATCCGTGATATAGGTCTGGCCCAGCTCGATGAACCAGTCGCGCCGGCGGTTGTGTTCGAGCAGCATCTTCAGATAGCCGGGCCATTCCTTTAAACTTTTCGGCTGGCGCTTCTCGAAACCCAGGGACCAGTAATGGAAGC
This sequence comes from uncultured delta proteobacterium, assembly GCA_903897985.1. Taxonomy (GTDB): domain Bacteria; phylum RBG-13-61-14; class RBG-13-61-14; order RBG-13-61-14; family DRUE01; genus CAIYYW01. The sequence continues at coordinate 4,661 of CAIUDS010000624.1, read as the reverse complement.
AGGCGTCAACATCATAGTTTCCACCCTTGAGCGCCGAGGCCGGGCAGGCTTTTTCGCATTTTTTGCACTCGGTGCAGAGTTTCAATTCCCGCCTCGGGTCCGGAGCGAGTTCGGCTTCGGTCACGATCGCGGCCAGGCGCTGGTGCGGCCCGAACTCGGGGGTGAGCAGGAGGTTGTTGCAGCCGATCTGGCCCAGGCCGGCGCTCACAGCGGAATGCTTGAGTGAGAGCTGTCCGCAGACCCGGGTGTGGAAAAATTTCCTGCCGGTCTCGGGGTCGCGCTTGAAAATTTCCGTGGGCTTATCCGCGGAGATCGGGATCGAGAGCAAGCCCTCGCGTTCGAGCATCCGGCTGATTTTTTCCGCGGTCTGATCGAGGAGTCTCGAGGTCTGCATCTTGTTGCGGGTCCAGAGCTGGATGCCCGGGGCAAAGGCCGCGCCCAGGCTGTGGCTGACCGCCATCACGATCACGCTTTTGGCTGTGGGCATCAATCGCTCGGCCGGCCGCGGTGGAACCGAAAGGAGCAGCCCCCGGCTGCCGGCGATCCCGACCAGATCTATGCCTTCGGCGGAAATCAGATTCTTTATGGATGCGGAGTCAATTTTCATAACAGCTATCAATCTCTTTGCCGAACTTCTTGTGGACCACCCGCCGCTTGATTTTTTGCGTGGGCGTGAGTTCCCCCGACTCTTCCGAGAACGCCACCGGCAGGAGCAGGAATTTCTTGATCTGCTCGTAGCGCGCCAGTTTCTCGTTCACCTTTTCCACCTTCTCCCCGTAGAACTTTATCACCTCCGGATGTTTAACCAATTCTTCGCGGCTGGAGAAAGTGATGCCCTGTTTCTTCGCCCATTTTTCCAGCAGCTCGAACTGAGGCACCAAGAGCGCGGAAATATATTTTTTGGCGTCCCCGATCACGCAAGCCTGCTCGGTATAATTGTCCAGCGTGAGCGCCAGCTCGATCGGATGGGGCGCGATATTTTTGCCGCCCGCGGTCACGAGGATTTCCTTCTTGCGGTCGGTGATGGTCAGATAGCCGTCCGCGTCAAACTGGCCGATGTCCCCGGTCTTGAAGAACCCGTCCGGGGTGAAACACTCGGCGGTCCAGTCCGGCCGGTTGTAATAGCCCTTGTCGCGGTTGAACACCTGCGGGCCGCGCGCCAGAATTTCGCCGTCCTCCGCGATCTTGATTTCGGTGTCCTTGCAGGCGCGGCCGACGGTCCCGGGTTTCTGGACCATCTGGGGGAGAACCAGGTTGGACGCGAGCGTGAGTTTGAGCATGCCGATGGGATGGGCGAACGCGCTCTTGCCTTGGCTCTGCATCACCACCATGGTGTCCACCAGGTAGTCGAGCGCCTTGCGGTAGATCCATTTATCCGGCATCGGCTTCAAGAACTCGAGCGAGTTCCAGGTAATGGCCGAGGTGGTCTCGGTCAGGCCGTAGCCCTCGACCACCTGGATGTTCATGGCGCGGAAGAAACGGTTGGTCTCCTTGCTGAGCGCGCCCCCGCCGCTCCCGGCGAACACCAGCCGCTCGAGTCCCGCGGCCTTACGCACCCGGTCATAGACCAGGCTGGCCGCGATGCCGAACTTGAGCGCGAGCAGCGGCGGCAGTTTCCGGCCGGTGCTCAAATGGTCCACCACTTCGTTCCCGACCCGGATGGCCCAGTCGAAAACTTTTTTCGAGAAACCGCCCATCCGGGTGGATTGGACATTGACCATCTCGTAAACCTTCTCGTAGAGCCTCGGGATGGTGATGAGCATCTGGGGCCGGACTTCGAGCAAATTCTGCGGGACCTTCGAGTAGCTCTCCGCGAACCACATCTGCCCGGCCATGGCGATCTGGACATGGTAGTCGCTGGTGCGGCCGTAGATGTGGCAGAGCGGCAGGTGACACAAACTCGCCAGCCGCACTCCCCGCTCGATCATCTTATTGGTCACGGTGGCGTCGAGCATCATGTAAATGTCGGACACGAAGTTCGACTGGGTCAAGACCGCGCCCTTGGGCTCGCCGGTGGTGCCCGAGGTGTAAATGATCGCGAGCACGTCGTCGCCGGTGAGCGCCTTGCGCCTCGCCTCGAACTCGGCCAAGGCCCGGTCCGACTTCGCGCCTTTTTCCATCAACTCGTCGAAATTTATCACGCTCGGGTCCGGCTTGGGATTCACCGGGGTCATGCAGAAAATATATTTGAGCGCGGGGGTTTTGGGCTTGACCCGCAGGACCTGCTCCAGCAGGTGTTCGTCTCCAGCGAAAATTCCCCAGGCCTGACAGTCGTTCAGGATATAGGCAAGCTGGTCGTCCGTGCTGGTCGGATAGATGGGCACGCCCCAGCCGCCCGCTCCCTGGATGGCCTGGTCCGCGATCACCCAGCGCGGCCGGCCGTGCGCAAAGATGGCCGCACGGTCGCCCTTCGAGATCCCCATTTCAATCAGACCCGCGCCCGCGTTCCGGACTTCCTCCGCCACCTCCCGCCAACTCATCCCCACCCACTTGTCCTTCGGGATTCCCTTCTCGAACTTGCCGAACAGGAACTGGTCATTTGCGAATTTCTCGGCCTGCTTGAAGAAAAGCGAGCTAAGGGTTTTTTCCGTCTGATATGCGTGCGCCATTTTTACTTGCCTGCCTTGCGAAAACTTTTTCAATAATAAAGGCTTTTTTTTGCCGAGTCCATTTGCTCGAAAGCCTGGGCGGCTTCTTCCGGGGGCAGGGCATGGAGCGAGCCATCTGGTCTTTGGATTACGCAGCCCGACGAATGGAGCGTCTTGACATTTTTCGTTGTCTCTTTTTTATCGCCGAAGCAGACGATCTGGCAGTTGCCGCAGGTCATGTATTGCTTGACCCCGCCCAGGGCCGGGTGGGTGTAGCCGCCGGGCATGGCCGGCCGCTGGTGATAGAGCGCGACCGCGCGGAGTAATTCCTTCACAATCTCGTCCTCGGTCGCGGGCATCTGGAACCTGCCAGGCGACCAGGTGGACCATTTGCCGCTCTGGTGCAGCCCGGTGAAACCTCCGCAGCAGAACTGGCAGAGCATGTAGCTCTTGCGCGCCGAATGGGTGAAGGTCTTCCCGCCGAGCGTCACGCTCATCTCCTTGTCCTTTTCCATCATCCCGACGGCGCAGGCCGACACGCAGAGCTTGCACTTGTCGCAGAAACTTTGTTCATCCGGGATGGGCAAGGTCGGTTCGAGTTCCGCCGCGGTGATGCAGGTACCGAGGATGATGGCGGCGCCAAAGCCCTTGATCCCGACATTGCCGGACCAGCCGAAGCTGCCCACGCCGGACGCGACCGCGAAATATCGGTGGCTCAGGTCGGGGAGCAGTTTGAGTTCCCATCCCGGGACTTCCTTGCGGTATTTCAGGTTGGACGAGATGCCGCGCGCGGGAAAACCGGCTTTGTTGATAAGCTCCGCGATTTCCCAGGCGAGCTGGGTCGAGCGGACATTGGCGGCTAAATTGTCTTCTTCGTGCAGCGCGCGTTCCTGCTTCCCAAGGAAGCGGCGGATGTAGTCCTTGTTGAAGGGCAGGGCGAAGCTGATCGCGGACCGCGCGCCCTTGAGCTTGTAGTCCAGCTCAATGCTGGGCGGGCCGCCTTTCAGGGTCTCGATGGTGGCGATCCCGACCGCGATCACTCCCTTGCTCCGCGCAAATTCTTTTACATCTTGGCTCAGGCTCATGACTTCACTATCATTATAACCGCAGATCCAGAACTTGCCTAGCGGCCATGGCTTTGGCATAATGAAGCCCGGTTGCATGGATTCGGAGAAGAACATTCTGAAGGACCGGCTGTTCTGGGTTTCAATGCTGCTCAGCGCGCTGGTCCTTTGCGTGAGCCTCTGGTACGGTTTTACCGGGGACCAGGCGATTTACGCCTATGGGGCCTGGGTGTGGAAGAAATATCATCTGGCCCCTTACCTCGGCGCATGGGACGGCAGCTTCCCCGGCATCTTCATTATTCACCGCCTGGAGATGGCCATATTCGGCGAGAGCATTCTGGGCTTCCGCGGGTTTGACTGCCTGGTCCAACTCGGCGCGGCCGGGATGCTGTTTTGGGTGGCGAAAAAAATATCCGGCAGTTCGATCGCGGGCCTGTTCGCGGGCAGCTTCTACAGCATCTACTATATTCAGGACGGCTTTTGGGGAGTGGGACAGCGGGACGGGTTCGTGTTTGTCTTTTTGCTGCTGGCCCTGGTCCTGGGCTTGGCGCTCGAAAAACGCGTCTGGTTGCGCGCGCCGCTGGTCGGAATGCTGGCCGGATTCGCGTTCCTGATCAAGCCCACCTACGGCCTGAGTTGGATCGTCTTCGGCGCATGGTTCCTTTATGAAGGAATCCAGGGCAAAAGGCGATCGGTTTATGGGGAAGTCCTGGTTTATTCGGTTGCCTGCTTCCTGCCCAGCCTGATCGTCGCGCTCTGCTACTGGCGCATGGGACATTTTGACGAGCTCTATCGTCTGGTGGTTTTATATAATTTGAAAGGTTATGCCGGCGCCCGGTCCGCCACGCCCATTTCCGACCCGTCCCTGGCCGCGTTCTGGATTGCCCACTCGATGGGCAAGGAACAGCCGCTGATTTTATGCTCCGGAATTCTGGCCCTGTTCTTGAAACTGAAAAATGAGAACCGCGACGCCGCCAAAATATTTTGGGTCATTTTTTCCCTGGTTATG
>CAIUDS010000623.1 GCA_903897985.1 uncultured delta proteobacterium | reverse complement strand
GCTGTGGTTGGTGCAGATATTGGAAGTGGCCTTGGCCCGGCGGATGTGCTGTTCGCGCGTGGCCAGCGTGAGCACGAACCCGCGCCGGCCTTCGGCGTCCTTTGTCTCCCCCACCAGCCTCCCCGGCATTTTGCGCACCCAGTCCATCTTGCCGGCAAAGAATCCCAGCAGCGGCCCGCCGAACCCGGGGTGGATGCCGAAACTCTGACCCTCGCCAGTCACGATCCCCGCGCCGAAACTTCCGGGCGGCTCCAGGATCGCGAGCGACAACGCCTCGCAAACCACTACAACCAGGATCAGTCCCTTTTCCTTGACCAGTCCCGCAATCGCGTCCATGTCCTCCAGACAGCCGAAATAATTCGGATGCTGAACCACCAGGCAATAGCCGTCGTCAATTTTCCTCAAGGCTTCGAGATCAATTTGGCCGCTGCTCGAGAGCGGGACCTGCTGGCGGCCAAACTCGAGATGTTTGGTATAAGTCTCGATCACGCGCCGGTAATGCGGATGCAGTCCGCCGGACAATAGGATGGAACCCTTCGGGTTCTTGCCCATGCGGAGCGCCATCAAAACCGCCTCGGCGGTGGCCTCGCCGCCATCATACATGGAGGCATTGGCCACTTCCATCCCGGTCAACTCCGAGATCATGGTCTGGAACTCGAAGATGGCCTGGAGCGTTCCCTGGCTGGCCTCGGGCTGGTAGGGGGTGTAAGCCGTCGAAAACTCGCTGCGCGAAAGCAGGTAGTCAACCGCCCGCGGAACATAATGCGAATAAACCCCGCCGCCGGCGAAACAGACCGTGTCCGAGCAGGCCCGGTTTTTCCCGGCCAGCCGTTTCATTTCCTTTTCCACCTTCGGCTCCGGCAGGCCCGCCGGCAAATTCAATTCCCGCTTCAGCCGGACCGATGCCGGGATTTGCTCGAAAAGCTGCTCAATACTCCCGGCCCCGATCTCCTCCAGCATCGCCTTGATTTCCTGGTCCGTATGCGGCGAATAAAACCTCATTCCATTATCCTCCAAAAATTTAAAAACCATCTTGGGGTGATCTGATCAGATTCTTGGTTATCTGCCATGGAGATCAAAAAGTTGGCGCTGACTTTCACTCTTAATAATTGTCACTTTCCGTTGCGAAGGCTCAACCTCAACATCGTTTAATCTTTTCTGCGCTATTTCCACATATTCCGCGTTAGCGTCAATTCCAATAAAACGCCTTCCCAGCCGCCGGGCCGCGACCGCGGTCGTGCCGCTTCCCACAAAAGGATCTAACACCACGGCTGATGGACAAAAAGTTGCCAACTGTATTATATATTCGCATATTGCCAAAGGCTTGACCGTCTTATGAATATTAAATTTACCCTTTTCTTCTTTGGACGGCTTGGACACCAGGAAATACTTATCCAGGAGGGGATTAAGGCTCTGGGTGGTGACCACATTGGCAGGAAACATGCTTTGGCCGATTTTTACATTGGTGTTCAAAAGCCCGACTTCATATTTTTGCATATTCTCGAGAAAAGTTCCCCGGCATTCTTTCTGCGCCATCAGGATCGGCTCAAAACAAGATTTTATTTGCGGGGTTTTCCAGCCCTTTAAATTTTCTTTAAGCAGGTTTTTGGTTTTTTTATCCCGCCCTGATTTTTCTATAAAATGGTTAAGCGACATGGCTTTTGGCTGATTTTGCGTATATAACCATACGAAGCAATCCCGGATCAAGAACCCCGCATCGTCCACTGCGGAAGCCATCCGATGGTATAGCCGCGGGCTGGAAAAGGAAAACAAGAAACCGCCTGGTTTTAGGACTCGATGGAGTTCCCTCGAAATACTCAAGAACCAGTCATAGAATCTCTGGCCCTGCTGCTTGTCAAATTTCATCCCCGGCGGAAGAGATTTTACGGTATGACAATAATCGGTCACGGTTGAAACCTTCTTGTGATTCCAATTATTGTCCATTTTATCCAGGAAATAGGGCGGGTCGGTCAGGACCAGGTCAATGGAATTAGCTTCAATTTTCGGCAGAATTTGTTCGGCGGCGCCCAGGATAATTTTATCTAATAGCTGTTTATTCATTTGGGTTTCTCCCGTTGAATTCCCGGTACAATATTTGGTAGGCGCGCCACCGGACTTCCCGGTCCGATCTTTTGATCACTTGGGCATTGGCCACTTTTATAACCCTGCCCCTCTCGTCATATACCCAATTATTTCGGTCGGCTCGATTGCACTTTTGGCATTGCGGAATTATGTTGCCCGGCACCAGTCCCCGGAGCGGGTTCATGTGCGCCATTTGCAATCGCGTTCGGGTATTCGGCCAATGAAGATGATATTCCCCCTCCCGCGAGCCGCAGGTTGCGCACCTATAACCATAAGCGGCTTTTAATTCTTCCCAGCCGGCTGCTTCCGCGGCTCGATGTCCATGAAATGCCGGATAGGGTCTTTCCAGGCTGACCAACTGATATTCGCCTCTCTCCAAATGCACATCCCGGTTGTCTCGGCTTCCCGCGGCGATGAACCAGCCTTTTTGAGCGCCCAGATGTCGAGCCTGCTGGACATCATTGGTATTAGGATAATAAGATCGGATAAATTGAGTCAACTCCTCTTTCGAGACCGCTCTGGTGTTCGGATATCCTTGCGCTAAATAGATCAGCGTTAAGGCATCTTTTGTATATCCAGCCGCATTTTCCAGGATGGGAAGTTTTACTCCATGAACGGCAAGATGCCTTTCGTGGTAATTCTTGATCATTCGATAAGTTTCTTCAATTATGCGTCTGGATATTCTTCTCGGCATCAACTCTCCTCGATTTGCTCAGGAAATTATACCTCTTACCCCTTCTTTTTATAAAACGGCATCGCTACCACTTTCGCTTTCTTGTCCTCGCCCCGGATCTCGACCATCACTTCCTTGCCCAGCTCCGCGAACGCGGTTTCCACATAGCCCATCGCAATCGGCAGGTCCACGCACGGGGTCTTGGTCCCGCTGGTCACCTTGCCGATCACCCGGCCGCCCGCCTTGATCGGGTATCCGTCGCGCGCAATGCCCTTGTCAACCATATTCATCCCGACCCGCTTTCTCTGCAACCCCTGAACCTTTTGTTTTTCCAGCACATCCTTGCCGATGAAGTTTTTGTTCCAGCCCACGGTCCAACCCAAACCCGCTTCCAGCGGCGTGGTCTTTTCCGTGATCTCATGGCCGTGCAGCGGGTATCCCATTTCCAATCTCAGTGTATCCCGCGCTCCCAAGCCGCACGGCTCGAGGCCATCGGCCTCCCCTTTTTCGAGCAGAGCGACCCACACCTGCGTGGCCTTTTGCGCCGGATAAAAAATTTCCACGCCGTCCTCCCCGGTGTATCCCGTCCGGGCCACAATCGCCGGCTCGCCCAAAACTTTGGCCGAGATGAACGCGAACTTGCCGATCTTGTCCGCATCCGGCAGGAGTTTCGAAAACACCGCAATGGCCTGAGGACCCTGCACCGCGATCTGGGCATATTCCGGAGACTGGTTCAGGATTTCCACCGAGTCGCCCGCTTTCTGCTCGAGCATCCACGGGAAGTCCTTCTCGGCGTTGCTCGCATTCACGCAGACAAAAAGTTCGGTCTCGCCGATTTTGTAGAAGATCACATCGTCAATGATCCCGCCTTCGAAGTTCAGGAGTTCGCCGTATTGGGCCTTGCCGTTCGCGATTTTCGCGAGGTCATTGGTGAACACCCGCTGGCCGAATTTGAGGGCGTCCCGGCCCAGGATCCTGATCTCGCCCATGTGGCTGGTGTCGAAAATCCCGACCCGCTCCCGCACCGCCAGGTGCTCGTCCTTGATCCCCTTGAAATACACCGGCAGTTCCCAGCCCGCGAAATCCACCAGCCGCCCCGTATCCTTATACAACGGATACAACGGCGTCTGTTTCAATCCTTGCTCAGCCATTTTTAAACTCCATTGCTTTGATTTGCGAGTTATTATAAGCCGCTTGCGCTGGCGAGCCAAACCGGTTGAGGGACTGCTGAAGTTTGACCAGACCGATAATAGCCGACCCTTCCCGAAATTCCAGCCCCAGGGGCCTCAGGCTACTCTTCTAGCAGGTTGTTGAAAAAGTCGAATTGTTGAATCCTTTTTCATCAAATTGCGTCTTAACATAAATTTGATTTAGAAGGAGGAGTTGAATGCGGGGCAAAGAAGACAGGCAGGCG
>CAIUDS010000622.1 GCA_903897985.1 uncultured delta proteobacterium | reverse complement strand
TGCCACGGCCCGGGCGGCAACCATGTGAAGGCCCGGATGGACGCGGCGGCCAGCGGCGGCGGCGATGTGTTCGGCGGCGGCGGCGCGGCGGTCCAGATCCCGGCGGGCGAAATCAACGCCAAGCCGGACGCCAAGGTCTGCGCGGGCTGCCACAACAAGGAAAGCCCGAGTTTCACGAGCTTCGATTTTGCCGCGATGGACAAGATCATTGCGCATCCGATTCCCAAGAAATAATGGCGCGTTCGGGACGGCAGTCTGTGAACAAGGGGGAGAAGAAGGTGTAGGAGCAGTATGACCGAAGTTGAGAAAGGCTCGGAAGTCAGAGCGCGGCAGCAGGCGAATAACCTCACCATTTCCAGTTGCATATATATTCTTTTGACTCTTTGGCTCGCGCTCTTGATCGTGGACCGGCTGGCCATGTCCGCGGGCGTAGGCGGCCTGCTCCGGTCCGGTCTCGGCCAAGGCATCTTGGTGGTGGCCGCCGCGGTCCTGGGAGCGCTGGTCTGGAAAACCCGGTCCCGCCTTTACCGGGTCCTGACCGCCAAGCCTTTTGCCGTCGCCATGCTGGGCTGGGTCCTGGCCATGACCATCCTGGGGACACTCTTTATCCAGAACGGCTCGCGCGAAGAGCTCTCCCAAGTCTATGGGCAGGGGCTGGCCGGCTTGATCTATTACTCCGGCTTTAACGACATTTTCCATTCCCTCTGGTTCGGAGGGTTCCTCGTTTTGCTCGCCATCAGCCTCATCCTGGTGGTGATCAAACGCAAATCCTGGCGGGTCCTCGAATGGGGAAACCTGCTCGCCCACGCCGGGATCGTCGTCATTCTGATTGGGGCCTTCATCGGATACTTCTTCGGGTTCAAAGGCATGATGGACCTCCATGTCGGCGAAAGCTCCGACTCGGCGGTCGCCACCTCCAGCGGGATGGGGACGGAAGAGGTCCGCCCGTTGAATTTTACCATCCTGCTCGAGGACTTTTCCATCGAACGCTATAATCCGGAATACCTGATTTTCCTGTATGAAAAGAGCGGCGAGGGTTTCAACCCCAAGTCCAGCTTCAAGCTCGAGGACGCCAAGGATTGGGTCCCGGTTGAACCCGGGGGCGCGCAGTTCCGCTTGATCGCGGCCTATCCCGATTTTTATTTCGCGCATGAATTAAAGGAAACCGCGGCGGGAACCGGAAAGCCCGCGCTCGAGTTGGAGCTCGGGCAGGGTCCTGCAAAACATAGCGAGGTCCTGTTCGCGGGCGTGCCGGAGCGGGAAAGCGCGGAACTCGCCGTGGGATACCCGGCGCGCTTTGTGTGGGAGCCGCTGAGTCCGGAGGAACTGGCTGCGCTTTCGCAAACCCGTGCCCCGGCGCAGTTGGTTACTTTCGAGAAAAAGGATTGCTGCCCCAAACAGGAGTTGGAGATCAAGGTGGGCGGGGAATACTCGCTCGGGCACGGCGGCATGTATAAATTGAAAGTGCTCCAGTATCTTCCCGATTTCGTTTATGACACCGAGGCCCGCAAGGCCGCCACCCGCTCGGAAGAGCCCAACAATCCGGCCTTGCAGGTTTCCCTCACGGAAACCGCGACCGGCGCGAGCGAAGAGCGCTGGCTGTTCTCCAAGGTGCCGGAATTCGGGAAGATCCACGGCCAAGCCGGGGCCGGCCCGGAATTGAGTTATGAATATCGGCCCGCGCAGGCGCCTTTGGCGAAAGAGCTCTTGATCTTCGGCTCGACCCGCGAGGCCCTCGAACTCGAAGCGGGAAAAATCGCCAAACGCTTTCCGCTTCCGCCCGACGGTCAGGCCGTCCCCGCAACCGGAATTTCGAGCTTCAAAATTCTGGCCGCGGCCGAGGAAATCCAGAAACCGTCCACCCGCTCGGAGCAATGGAAAAATCCCGTGGCGGAAATAGAAATTCAGCAAGGGGCCACGGTGGTAAAACAGTTCCTGTCCTCCGGCCATGAGCAGCCCCTGTACCTGCCCGGCGAGCAATACGCGCTTGCGCTCGCGC
>CAIUDS010000621.1 GCA_903897985.1 uncultured delta proteobacterium | reverse complement strand
ATGGGAAGGACTGAAATCTTCCAGAGATTTTCCCTGCGGAACCAAGACCTGTTCGACCAGTTCCTGGGCCTGCTGAAGCTGGCCGAAATTTTGGGAATCCAAAAAGGCATAGGCCTTCGCGTTCACCGGGTCAAGCGCGCGGTCGGTCCGGATAATCTCGAAGCGCCCCGGCGGCATGAGCCGGCTGTAAAAAAATATGGGCGCGATTTCCAGGCGCTCGATCCAGATCCGGTCCCGGTCTTCGAGCGTGCCGCGGGCCAAGTCAATGCCCAGCATGTCCGCGGTCTTGTATTCGAGCGCGGCGTGGTCCGGGATGAAGTTGCCGAGCGAGTAAACAATCAGGGCCTCGCTCAATCCCCGCCCGGCCTGGTTTTTGGGAACATACCGTTCCATCGGCTCCAGGCAATGGGAATGGTGGCCGAGGATGATGTCCGCGCCCAGTTCAATGATTTGGTGGCCGCGCTCGATGATCCGCGCCGGCGGGTAAAACTCGTATTCCATGCCCCAATGCGCGCTCACGATGACGATCTCCGCGCCTTTTTGCCGCGCGGCCTGGATGTCCTTTCCCACCAGCGCCAGGTCGGGCTCCTCCTTGATCAGGTTGAAATTCACCCGGTTCACCATCCAGGGTTTGTCCGGCGGGATCTTGCGGCCATTGGTCGAGAAGGTGTAGGCGAGAAAAGCGATCTTTATGCCGTTCTTGTCCAGGATCGGGATGTTTTGGTCGCGTTCCTGCTGCGTGCGGGCCGTGCCCACATGGTAAATTCCGATTTGGTCCAGGTAGTCCAGGGTTTTCACAAGTCCCTCCGGGCCCTGGTCCAGACTGTGATTGTTCGCGGTCGCGAACACATCGAATCCGGCATCCTTGAACATGCCGACCAAGGCGGAGTCGTAATTATATTTGGGAAAAACCGAAGTGGGTTTTCCGGGCACGGTGGGCGATTCCAGGTTGCCAAAGGCAATATCCGCCTGTTGCAGGTATGTAGAAACATCCTCGAGCAGATGCGCGGCATTGCGGGAGTTGATCCCGGTCTTGGCCATAATATCGCCCACCGCCGCGAGCTTGACGCGGGACTTGGTCTGGCCGGAGGCATAGGGTTTGCCGAAATCGAGGTCCTGGTTTTTGAAATAATCCTCAATCGCCGGGGGGCCGTGCCGGACCGGATGGATTTCTTTATATAGATACCAGGGATAAAACCACGCCGGATCGTTCTCCAGGTCCCCGACCGTGTCGCGGTAAAACCCGGGTTGCTTCCGAGGGTCCGCGCCGAATAGAAGTCCTGCGCCTAAAGCAAACAACGCCATAGCCAATAAAATTCTCTTTTTCATGGCAACCGGTGATTTTACCCGTTAATACTTGACTAGTCCAGTAATTTGGACAATAATGATCTTAGCCGCGCATCCCCTGATTGGTCGCGCAGGATTTCGCCAGATAGTTAAAAGGAGCAAGGATTTTGAAGAAGGAGTTGCGGATGAACAGGATAAAATTGGCAGGCTGGCTTTTAGGGGTTTTTGTTCTTGCCCGGTCCGGCCTGGCCGCGGCCCCAAGCGCGGACAACCTGGAGGCGTGGAAAGGCCTGACCCCGGAACAAATCAAGCAGGTCAAGGCCGGGGAGATCTTGATCCTGGGCGCGAACACGCCCCAAGGCGACGAGGCCAAGCGTTTCATACAGGCGGCCATGATCCTGAACCAGCCCATTGACACGGCCTGGGCCTTGTTCCGGCATACGGAGAAACAGGAGCAGTATCTGCCCGAGCTGGTAAAAAGCACCCTGGCCGAGGACCACGGAAACTGGGACCGGATTGATTTCTTCGTCAAACTTTTATTTTTCAACATCAGATACCGGGATATCCATCATTACGAGCCGGAGAATTATTATTTCTACTGGGCGCTGGACCCCGACTTCAAAAACGATCTCAAGCAGCAGGAAGGCTACTGGCGGCTATACAAACTGGATGATAAACGCACCCTGGGCCGTTACGGGACCATGATCCAGTTATCCGACCTGATCCCCAAATCCATCATGGAGGCCGCGACCAAACAGAACCTCCCGGTTGACATGGAAGCGGTTAAGAAATATATTGACTCGGGTGGAACCTGGGCCAAGCCTGGCTATCAGAAATAGCCGGCCAACTCCCGCGGGGGAGCTTGATTTATAAATCTTTTAAAGCGGAACCTTTAAGGCGGGAATAAACGCGTTGGAGTGAAAACTGGCAGGTATGTAAAAAAAAGTTGACATTCTATGAAAAATTGTTAAACTGTCAGGGTATTCGGAAAATTAACCAAAGATTAGGAGGTGAAAAATGAAGACTTTTTCGGAACGTTTCGCATCACTGAGGTATCCCGGAGAGACGCAAAAGGAATTTGCGGACCGCCTTGGGATTACCCAAGCATCCATCAGCCGGTATCTGCGGGGGCAGCATCCGGACCGGGAATCGCTGCAAAAGGTTTCGGACTGCACGAGCGTGAGTGTGGACTGGATGCTTTCGGGCAAGGACCCGGCGATGTCCCCGGAGGTCGAGGGGATCGTGCGCAAGATCGGCGCGCGCATGACCAAGCCGGTCCATGATAAGGAATGGGCGGAAGTGGCCATGACTTATCTGGACGAGATGAAGTCCCTGGAGCAGGAAGAAAAGGAATACATCAAGCACATTCTTCGGGACCTGGTCAATGACGAGGCCCGGCGGGAACTCATCATCGGATACTGGAATTATCTGCGGTTCCTCGAGAAAGTACCCGAGATGGTCGTGCCCAAGCGCAAGCGCAGGGTAAAGAAGGGCTGAAAAATTTCGGAAACGGTTTCCACGGAGCCTGGGGAGAGGACTGAAGCGAAGAGCTCGATCGCGCATAGCTGTTGGTGTGGCATCCGGCTATGGCAACATCTTTTGAGTTGTCCCCCCAAAATCATTTCGCAACCGGCTTCAACCAACTTTTCTGAAAAGATGATTTGACTCTGTCCGGCCCTGAATTTTTTCTCGCAACACGCCTATCCGAGGGATAGGCGTGTTCCTATCTCCGCCCGGCCCCCTTCAAAAGCCGGGCATAGGCCGGCGCGGTATATGCTCTTTTTAGGAACCGCGCATTTTTGAACAAGGGGTTTTTTGCGGCCGGCAAGTTTTTCTCATTTGGAATTCGTAGGCTCAAGACGGTTGACCATTTCCCGAATCCCTTCCATATAGCCGGTCAGGGTGTTCCGAGAAAGAGCCCTTTCCAAAATGTCCGGCAAAGGGAGGGAGGTCTCCACAATCGGCGCATAATAATAAATTGTTGAAGAACCGTCACCGTAGGGCTCAGTATATTCAAAACCCTCAATGTTCTTAAGTCCCCTGTTTGCTTTTTTTACGGGGATATTATTCTTGCGATAAATTTCAACCTGCTCGTCGGTTACCAGTTTCCATTCCTGGCGATAATTCGCCTGATCAAATTTTACATTCAGGGTATAGTTAATTGCTAGATATAAAACCTTGATTTGCCCTTCAATCAGCGAATTCCCGAGCTTATTTTTATTACCGAGCGGCTCAAAGACATGGATGGTTTTATTGTAGTCAAGCCCCGGAACAAACGGTCCCATCGCATCCCAGTTTTCAAGCACCTTCCAGACCTTATCCGGGGGAGCCTTCAGGATCATCACCCCCACCACCCGTTTTTTTATGCCCTTGCCCTCCACCTGGTATTGCTGCTCAAAGACCTGAATCCCGCCGGATAATAATTTCTTCTCATCCAGTTTATAATAAAACTTTTCCAGTCCCGCATTTCCCGGATAAGCAAGAGTCATCAATAACATCATGACCGGGGCCGCCAGCCTTGATCCTCTAAACATATTTTGGCTCCAAACTTTCCTCCGCTTTATATTTGCCCGGCAAGCGCTCATGGCTCGCGCGCCCAGCTTATGAAAAGAACGGAATAGGGTATTAACAAGAGCGCTTCCAGCCAGAGCAGGCTGATAAAAACCGGGCTGGTGAAAAAAACCTGGACGGGAAAAGCCACGCCCTTTGCCCAGTCCGCGCCCGTGCCCGGGTAAAGGACCCTCTGATATCCGGCGCCATCCCAGCCCACGGTCGCCAGCAGCAGCGCGATGGCAACACTCCCCATAAGCTGCGCCACCGCCGCGGAAACTTTGCCCTTCTTAATCAAAATAAATGTAAAATAAAATCCGAGCGTTCCCATAATTATGATGGACATGGAATAGAGGCTCATAAACCAGGGCGGGTAGTCGGAAGCGGACGAGGCCACGAACATGGACTCCCAGGCCGGGAACCGCCCCTGCAAATACTGGATCTGGGGAATAAAGCCGAGCGCAAGCCAGAGCAGGGTTGCGAGAAAATATTTATTGACCAGCGGGTTCGGCTCGCTCTTCAATTTTTTCCTGGCGGCAAGAGCAAGTCCGGCGGAAAGGCCATAGGAAAAAAACAAGTCCGTTTGTAACATAACCGCCTCCTCTCTTAGCGAAACGCCCGGTTCTTTATTTTATGGAAATAAGATAGAGCTATTTGCGAGGGGAACTTGTAAATCTGATCAAGTTTTTCTCCGAGCAGGGGCGAGGGTATGCCCAGGTAATAAGGCGCCAGGATGGTAAAGATGGGAATTCCCACCGGGCATCCCCGGATCCGGCGGGTCTTGCCCTTGACCCGGCCTTTTACCT
>CAIUDS010000620.1 GCA_903897985.1 uncultured delta proteobacterium | reverse complement strand
CGCTAAAGCTACGGATGACAAGTGAGACATTATTGCAATAATTTACAGGCTGAGCCGGATAAGTTTTCACGCTCTTTATAAGAGCCTGCCTTAAGCCTTTGCACTAGCAAATGAATGCCGGCATGAGGGGAATTTTTATCCTTCCTCTTTCCTCTTCAGTCCAAGGTCTGCGGTCCAGGGTCTATGGTCCGCTGTCTTCAGTCTATTGTCTATGGTCTTTAGTCTAATTAGTCCAATCTCAGCCCATTGTCCACATAGCGTTTGCCCTTGAAGGTCAGGCGGTATTTGGCTTTGCCGCCTTTTTCCTCCTTGACCAGGAACCCGCTGCGGGAGGCATTGTTAAGGACGGTGTAGAGGTTGCCCGGAGCGCGTTCGCCCAGGGTCGAATAGCATTCCTGGATTTCGCCGGCGGTAAATTCCTGTTGGATCTTGTCCTCGATGTGGTAGGCGAAGATCATCACGCGGTCGTGCGAGGTCTGCGGATGATGCCGCTCGAGCAGATCGCGTAGTTCAGAGCCATCCGCGGAAAAAGTTCGCTGCTCGACCGCCCGGGGGGCGTCCTGCTCGACCCGCTCGCGGTTTTCGAGGAAATCGGGATCGCGCGTCGGGGCTTTCTCGTCCTTTTTTAACTCCTCGGGCCGCCCCTGCTTATAGCCTCCGCCGCGGCGCTTGTCGTGGCCACGCGGGCGGTCGTCCCGGTAAGGCTGCTTATGTTGTTGCTGCGGCTGGCCCTGGCGCTGCTGAGGTTGAGGCGGCCGCTGCTGCTGTTGCTGCTGTGGCGGCCGCGGCGGTTGCTGCTGCTGCCGCGGGGGTTGTTGCGGCGCCGGATGGGTTTTTTCAATCGGCACCAGTTGCGCGATCTTGACCAGGATCTTGGGCTCGTATTTATAGAGCTGGGCCTGGACAAAATTCAGATCGCCCTTGAACTCGATTCCGAAATCCGCGCACTTGAACTCGAACGAATACTCCAATCCGCCCTCTTCCGCTTTAATCGCCATCTCTCCACTCCTTTTCCAAATTATTTTCGATTCCGATCGATTTCAACACCCGGCCCAAAAGGCCGTCCACCAATTGCTCAATATTTTTCGGTCCCGAATAAAAACCGGGCGCGGCCGGCATGACCACTGCGCCGGCCCGGGCCAGTCTTTCCAAATTTTCCAAATGGATCAGGCTGAGCGGCGACTCGCGGAACAAGAGCACCAGGGGCCTGCGTTCCTTGAGCGAAACATCCGCGCAGCGCTCGAGCAAATTCGACGAGATGCCGCTCGCGATCCGCCCCACCATGCCCATCGAGCAGGGGATGATGATCATCGCGTCCCGCTTGGCGCTGCCGCTCGCAAGGGGCGAATCGAAATTGTCGAGCGCATGATATTTGAGCAGGCCCCGCCTGTCGGAGAAAAATTTCCGCCAGCCCTTTTCGTCCGCGGGGACCTTCCCGATTTCCAGCTCGAACACCTTGCGGCCGGGGTTTGAGATCAGCAGGTCCACCGCATGCCGGTTTTGGACCAGCCATCGGACCAGCCTGACCCCGTAGATCATTCCGCTCGCGCCGCTCAGGGCGACCACCAGTCGTTTCATCTTCTCACCAGTATATCAATTGCGCCGAAAATGAAAAAGGTGACGCTGATCCATCCGTTCATGTTGAAGAAAGCGAGGTTTAATTTGGACAGGTCGTCGGGCTTGAGCAGGCTGTGCTCCCAGATGAAGAGCAGGGCGATCACGCCCAGCCCGGTCAGATAGACCGCTCCGAGGCGCAAGAGAAAATACGGCCCGAGCAGGAGGAGCAAGCTTACGAGATGCAGGCCGCGGGTTAGCCAGAGCGATTTTCCGATGCCCAGGAACCGCGGGATGGAATACAGGTTTTGCTTCGAGTCAACCTCGACATCCGAGAAGGAATAGAGGATGTCAAAGCCCGCGACCCAGAGCAGCACGGCCGCGGAAATGAAGGCCGGGGCGAGGATGCGCGGGAAAACGATGCCGGGGTCAATGGCGAGCCAGGCGCCCATGGGCGCGATCCCGAGCGACATGCCGAGCACGAAATGGCTCAGGCGGGTGAAGCGCTTGGTGAGCGAGTAGAAGCTGATCCAGGCGATCGCGATGGGCGAGAGGTAAAAGCACAGCCGGTTCAGCTCGAACGCCGCAAGCATGAAAATGCCGTAGGCGATAATAATGAACAGCGCGAGTTCGGCCCTGCGCAATTTCCCCGAGGGCATCACCCGGCCCGCGGTGCGCGGGTTGTTCGCGTCAATTTTGGCATCGGCCAGACGGTTCACGGCCATGGCGCCCGAGCGCGCCGAGACCATGGCCAAAAGGATGAACAATATGGAGCGGACCGGCGGCAGGCCGTCCTTTGCCAGCAGCATGGCGAGCAGGGCAAACGGCAGCGCGAACAGGCTGTGCGCCAGTTTGATGTCCTTGAAGATCAGTCCTATTTTTCTAAAGAAATTCCTAATCAATCCCATAATCTTTCCAGCGCCGCGTCACCAGCTCCTTGATCTCCGCGCTCATCTTGAGCTCGTCCGGCCACTCCCGCTCGAACCCCTCTTCTTTCCACTTCCGCGTCGCGTCAATCCCGAGCTTCGTGCCCAGCCCGGTCCGCGGCGCCGCATGGTCCAGAACATCCGCGGGTCCTTTCACAAAAATCATATCCCGCTGCGGGTCAATGTTATTGCCCAGCCGCCACAAAACTTCGGAGTTGTCCTGAACATTCACATCCTTGTCGAACACCACGATCCATTTCGTGAACATCATCTGGCCCAGGCCCCAGAGCCCGTACATGACTTTGAAGGCGTGGCCCGGATAGCGCTTGTCAATGCTGACAAAGGCGTAGTTATGAAAAATGCCCTCGATGGGGAGATTGAGGTCAACAATCTCCGGGAAAATCTTCTTGAGCAAAACCAGAAAAATCCGCTCGGTGGCCTTGGCCATAAAACAGTCTTCCATCACCGGACGGCCAACCACCGTGGCCGGATAGATCGCGTCCTTCCGGTGCGTGATGCAGGTCACATGGAAAACCGGGTACGGGTCCGGGAGCGAATAAAAACCGGTATGGTCGCCGAACGGTCCTTCGAGTTTGCGCTCATGCGGCTCGACATATCCTTCGAGCACGATCTCGGCCTCGGCCGGGACCTCGAGCTCAACCGTTTTGCCCTTCACGATTTCCACCGGCTCCTTCGAGAGGAACCCGGCAAAGAGGTATTCGTCAATGCCCTCGGGCACCGGCGCGGTCGCGGCAAAGGTCACGCTGGGCGGACCGCCCAAGGCCACCGCCACCGGCAGCGGCTTGTTCAGCTCCTCCGCCTCGCGGTAATGCTGCGCGCCGCCCTTGGGCGGATGCCAGTGCATGCCCGTGGTGTTCCGGTCGTAAATCTGCATCCGATACATGCCGAGGTTGCGGATCTTGGTCTTCGGACTTTTGGTTATGACAATCGGGAGCGTGATATACCTGCCGCCGTCGCCCGGCCAGCACTTGAGCGCGGGCAAAATCGAAAGGTCCGGGTCCTCGATCACCACCTCCTGGCACGGCCCCCGGCTGACCAGTTTGGGCGGGATGCTTGCGAGTTCCATCAGCTTCGGCACCAGCCGAGCCTTGTCCATGAAATTTTCCGGCGCCTGCAAATTGGCCAACTCCTCGAACCGCTTCGCCACATCGTCCAGGCTCTTCTCCCCCAGCGCGAACGCCATGCGTTCTGCAGTTCCAAATGCGTTGATTAAAACCGGAAAGGCCGAGCCTTTGACTTTCTCGAACAAGAGGGCAGGCCCGGCCTGCTTGACTACCCGGTCGTAAATCTCGCTGATCTCGAGTTCGGCGGACACTTCCGCTTGGACCCTCTTGAGCTGGCCTTTCTTCTCCAATCCCTTGACCAAATCCCTTAAGTTCCTGAAATTCATTGCCATTATCCTACCACGCCTTGGCCTTTTCACAAAGTAGGGGCGTATGGCATACGCCCATATGGTGCCGCATACTTCTGCGTTTTTTTACCACAGAGGACACAGAGGATAGATATTTATTGATTTATTCCCTGTGAACTCTGTGCGCTCTGTGTTAAAAAAGCGGGGCGGTTTGAACTGCGATGCTGGGATTTAACCACAGAGGTCACAGAGGCCACGGAGAATTCATCTGTAATTTGCGAAGCCCTCCATAGCCTTGGCGAAGGAGGGTAATCTGTGATGTGCCAGCCTGGCTTGGCATAAGGATACCCCTTCATCCGGATTGATTTCCGGTGATGAAGCTTGGGATCTCTGGTGCACAAATTAGTCAACATATTCATAGGGCATCAATTCGGCCAGATGTTTGGGCATGGGCTGGAGCGGTGGCACCGGTATTTCGCCGTAGCTGGTTTTTAAAGGCTGGGCAGGGTAGAAAAAGTGCAGGAAGAATAAGACCCGGAAATTGGCAACCTTGGGTGTCTTATAGGCGTCTGCAATAAATTTCTTGCCTTCGGTATCCAGGTATCTTTCGTTGTATGCCGCCTGGTCCGTACCCAGTTGCGAAAAATCCCCGGCATCGTATTCCGCATCCGCATTCTCAACCAATAGTTCCAGCAAGGCGATATTGCCCAACTCCTCTTTCAGATATTCCCGCGCCTGCTTGACCTGTTCCTTGGTCAACCTTTCGGGCCGATACTTCGACTGAAACGCCTGCTCGAACAACTCCTGCGTGTATTCATATTTATAAGCGCCGATTACTTTTATTTTAGGCTCCGGCATTTCGTCTCCTTAACTTTAAAACCTTAGACCTGACCCCAGAATTAGTCTGCAAATTGTGCGAGAAATGTCTAATGTCGAGGTCTGACCCCCTTGGCTTTGCGCAGAGAATTCAAATACATTCTTTTTACCGCATCCTCCTCCGTCCCGCTTTAGGGCGGGACTACAAAGGACAGGAAGACGCAAAGGACGCTAAGAATACGGGGCGCAGGAGGACTTGTCCGCCGAAGCCTCTTCAGGCTCGGACATCCAGTAGGCGAAGGCGGAAGCTTGGGATCATACCCCATTTCCGGCCTTAAGTTTAAAGTTTAGACCTGACCCCGTGATTTTAGTTGTCTGAGTTTTGTCCTGACGTATTTAAGTATCTTAATAAACTCATGGCTTGTCAATTGCTCATCCGCTTCTTTAATGGAGCAAGGCACCATTAAAAATTCTCTTATTGAACGCTTCATCTTCAAAACTTGAATCTTCTGCTTATCACAAATATCAATCAGCATTTGTTGGTCTTTAGTCTTTATATGCGATCCAAGATAAACAGCTTTCGGTTTTGGCATTGGGTATGCCTGCTCATCTTTCATTACCTCATTTGCAAATAGAAGTCTCCACTCTTTTTCATAGCTCCAATCGGCTGCTTTTATTAGACCCGCCATATTAAGGTATAGGTCATTCAATTGCTCATCTCGCACAGTCCTTATAAAATGTTCAGTTCCCTCAAATACCCGATCCGAATAGATGATAGGGTACAGAAAGCGCGATCTATAATCGTCAATGGGAAGCGACCTGATATCGTACTCTATGCAGAAACCTTTGTGATAGTGTGCATAGTGTGCCCACATGATAGTTGAATCAACTCGTTCTGAAAACGAGCAGATCTTAAAAGCATTTTTATTGTCCTCGAACCAAGTTTGATCCAGCATTTCATTTATAAACTTAAAGATTTGTCTTATCGCATTTTTCTGGTCTTCTATTTTTTCTGCTGGCTCGATTTCAAACCATTGGTCCATAAGCATTTCCAGGGGTTTGTTACTTTCTACTATTTTTGCAATAGCGTCTCCAGATAATTTATTTGATGACATTTTAGCCAACTCGGCCCGCAATGTGCGCAAGCCTTCATTCATCATATGGTCATGATTAACTGAAACAGCGCAGTCATAAGGATCATTCAATTTTCTTGGGTTGGTTAGCCATACTTTGTTTTCTTCAAAATTTTGAAGAGAATGCTTTGTCACGCGGTAGTATTTAAATATTGAAGCCGGCAAATGTTGTGCCTTTAGTATATAGGCACCTTCAACATTTATCTTTTGAGGATCGAGAGAAAATAGCATTTCCGTAAAGTCATTTACCCAGGTCATATTAATAATTCCTTAATTGCAAAACCATGAGGTCAAACCTGGACATTAGACATTTCTCGCAATCTTTTCGGACTGAGCCCGGAACGCCACTAAAATCAAGACCATAGACCATGGACCATAGACGTTAGACTGCAAAGGCAATGACAGCCAATTCCCTGTTTCGAATTCCGTTGTGCCCTTCGTGGTCGTCGTGTTAAACCTCCCTGTCAGCGCGTTGCGCTGAATCTTCCTACTTCGCTCTTCGGGAGCTTCGTAGGACTTCGCATATTCCAAATCTCAGAAATTCTCCGTGCCCTCTGTGTCCTTCCCCCTTCGCTCGGGGTACCGAGCTTCGGAGGACAAGCTGTGGTAAAAAGCATTGCTCATTCGAATTCAAACGCCCCCAAAATTCTCCGTGTCCTCTGTGGTAAAATCTTGGTCAGGCTTGCGACTTAAGGACTTGAGCCATGATTTCACCCTGAATTCCTCCTCAACAAGGGCAACGCTTTTGTTGTCGCTCCGCGTTCCGGCTTCGATGTTCCGGGTTCCCGAATTCCCAACTCCGAATGCCGAATTCCGTCATTAGTTAAATTTGAGCACTTTTTAGAAAGGGTGTCAAGTGGGCGGCCCTGCCGCGCACTTGAGGCGAGCCGCCGGCTCGCCCGTACCGAAGCTCCGCTTCGCGCAATTCTTGCCGAGCCCCGAGTTCCGAATTCCCAATTCCCAATTCCGAACCCGGAACCATAAACCACAAACCAGAAACCTGCTTTAGCTCGCCTACCGGCGGTTTTCAGGCTAAGCTAGAGCCATGTCATTCGTAGTCGGCCACAGTCTGGCGGCGCTGGCCGCGGCAAGGGCGCCGGCGGGGAGCCAGGGGAAATCGCGCGATTTGATCTATTCGCCCGCGGTCAGCTTGGCGGTGATTTTTCTGGCCCTCGCCCCGGATTTGGACATTCTAGTCTGGGTGCTGTTCCATCCCGCGGGCATGGTCCCGCACCGAGGGTTCAGTCATTCACTGCTCATTGCCATCGGACTCGCCTTTATTTTCTGGCTCATCCTTTCCCGCTTCGCCACCAGAGGAGGGCTTGTCCTCCCCATCGCGTTGGTCCTGGCTTCGCTCTGTCATCCTGCGCTCGATTACCTCATGGGATGCGGACCGCAAGTGCCATTCTTCTGGCCGTTCAATGCGAGCCGCTTTATCTGCCCGGTCAAACTGGTGCCCACCGCGTATTATGCGAACACCTTCAAGGGCTTGATGCATTTGCCCGCGCTCATGCTGGAACCCAAGAATCTGGCCGGCATCATGCTCGAATTCCTGATCTTCCTGCCCATCCTCATCGCGGAAAAATTCTCCGCGCCCGGCAAAAGACTCGTGCTCTGGCTGCCCTGCCTCGCCCTGACCGCCGCCGCAATCCTAGTGGTTTATCTTACCTATAACCAGGGTCGTTGACCCTGGACCCGCAGGTCTCAGGCCTGCACCACTTTTGCGCCTATCGCTTGTCGCTTTTCGCTCTGCCATTTTCGCACATCCCTGTTTGGTATAAGTTGACAAAACCGCCTATGTTCCGGCATTTAGTGGACATTACTGATTTTCAAGCGGAAAAATTATTTTTGCATTTTTTGTTTGGCGTAAGTTGACATATTTGTGCCTGCATATTTTCTGCACAAGTCGGAGTTTGGCCTTTAAATTCATTGAGTTACAGTCATTTTAAGCTCCATTTTTCATGTGCCATTTTTCCTATATATAGGGGGGCATGCGAGTTTTACCCCAGGGGGGTAAAGCTCGCAGGGGCGACTTACCAAGTCGCCCGTACGGGCGAAGCGGTGCTTCGCCCCGTAGCTCTTTTTACATACACTTTTTCTTCATGCTCTCTCCCCATATGATTTGGGGAGAGACCCAGCCGCCCTGCCGGAAGACAGAGCGTCTGGCGGACAACGACTCCGGACTGGGCCCAACATTTGACCACAAACCTGATGCCCCCGGCAATGCAAGCGGTTCTTTCTCAATTGCGTCCCACGGCAAGGGCGTAGCCCTTGACCTCG
>CAIUDS010000619.1 GCA_903897985.1 uncultured delta proteobacterium | reverse complement strand
GCATAATCCGGTTTCAGGCGGAGCGCATTCTCGACCGCGGAGCGCGCTTTTCCCAGGTCCGGCCGTTGCGCGTAGGCCACGGAAAGATTGAGCCAGCCCGCGGCCTGGTCCGGCGCCAACTCGACATATTTCTCCAGATGGTAAATGCCCGCGTCAATCTTATGGGCCTGGACCAGCGCATAGCCCAGAAGCCCATGGGCCTCGGGAAAGTCCGGGTTCGCCGCCAGGGCGCGTTGCCCGTATTCCACCGCTTTTTCCAGGTCCCCCCGCTCCAAACTCGCCCGCGCCATCACATACCAGCCCTTTTCCTCCCCCGGATTCTTTTCCAGCGCGCTTTGAGCCAGTCTTTCCGCGTCCTCAAAATTACCCCGCAGCGATTCCGCCAGGGCCTGGTATCCCAGCGCGTCGGCCTGCTGCCAGGGATGGGCCGAAACCTCCTGATAAGCGCGGGCGGACTTCAAAACCTCTTCCGGCTTCGAGAATTTCAGATAAATCGCGGCCAGCCCCGCATAGGCCTGCGGGTCCCTCGAATTGTGGCGCAGGCCGCGGTTATAATATTCTCGGGCCTTGCCGTAATCGCGCTCGCGCAGGAAGGCCGCGGCATACATGTTATAGGTCTCGCTCAGCCGCGGCGATTTCTCGATCGCGTCGCGCCACAGGCTGAACTCGCTGTGAAACGCCGGGATCCGCAGTTCCAGCAAAACGAGTTGGCAAAACAAGACCGCCCCGAAACAAATATAGGCCAAGCCCGCCCGGCTCTCCCGCGCCCGCTCGATCAGCCAGGCCAGTCCCAGCGCCAGGCCCAAGCTCGAAAGATATGCCCGCTCCTCGCTGGCCAGGACATTCAGCGCGATCACCGAACTGGGCAAAAGCCCGATTAAAAACCAGAACCAGATAAACGCAAAACCCCCGGCCCGCTTGCTCAAAACCAGCGCCAAAACGCTGATCGCGGCAAGCGCGCCGAGCGAAATAATCATCACGGCCCGGACCGGGTCTATATCGGGCAAAATCGAGAGTTGGACCGGAAACAAAATCTTGGCGATGTAGAAGAAAAGCGCCTGGGCCTGGATCAGCAGGTTTTGTCCGAAGCCGCGCGGGTGGAAATTGGAGCCCAGGGTGTGGAACAGTTTCCATCGGAGCAACAGGAACAGGCCCAGGTTGGCCCAGTAAAGCGCGTTCGAGAAAATCCGGAACTGGTCATATTTGCGCCGAGTCAGGAACCGGTCCGCGATGAGCGCCAGGGCCGGGAAAACCGCGGCCGTTTCCTTCGAGAGCAAGCCCAGCCAGAAACAGGCCAGGATCAGAAGCAATCTTTTCAGCCCCTGCCGATCCTCGCCGGCCGGGCCGGGCGCGTCCAGGACCAGCGCGAGCATGACGAACCCGCTTGCGAGCAGGGTCGCGCGGTCGGACAGGTAGTTCACCGGCTGGGAAAGCATGGCCATAAAGGCGAAAAGCAGGGCGCCGCAAAAAGCGGGCCGCGCCTTCCCGAGCCACTTGCCCAGGAGCAGGAAAACCAACCCGGCATTAAGGGCATGGATCAAAACATTGAATACCAGCCAGCCGCGCGGATCGGTCCCGGCCAGTTCATGGTTGAGTGCGAAGCTCAAAAGCGTGACCGGCCGGTACAGCGTGAACTTGCCGAACAGGGAAAAACTTTCCGGGTGCGTGAAAAAATAAAGCGCGCCCGGGAAGTTCTTGACCGCGGGGTTGTTCACGATGTGATGGAAGTCGTCAAAATGGAAACCCCCGCTAATGGCCCGGAGATGCGCCAGGAATGCGAGGGCCAACACCGCGCCGAACCCCGATAGTTTTCGCCAATCCGTTTTCAAGTCCCCTATAAATTAAGGGATTTGACCCCCGGTGTCAATTTTTGTCATTCAAATCCGCTGATTATTTTCTGCCATAGGGGATTGCTCCGGCGGCATCTATCAGCTAGAATGACAGCGAGGACCACCGGAAGCATCCCATGAAAAGAAAAAATATCCTCCTGATCCTGATCGGGTGTTCCATCAGCTTTTGCGCGGTTTTTCATTCGCAGCCGCTCTCGCCGGAACAAAACCAGGCGGATTTTGAAAAACGCTCCCTGGCCGATCCCGGCCTGAAAAAATTTATCGAACAGGCTTTGGGCAAAGAAATGCAAGCATGGCCGGTCCCGGAATGGGACTATAACCTTCTCAGCCTGGCGGCTTTTTATTATAATTCCGAGTTGGACCTGGCCCGGAGCGGATATCAGGCCGCGCAGGCCGGGGCGCTGACGGCCAAGGGCCTTCCCAATCCCGATCTGGAATTGAGCAATCTGGAAACCCTGCTGAAGTTTTCGCTGGAAACCGCAGGCAAGCGCAAATATCGCATTGACCAGGCCGAACATCTTTCCGAATCCGCCAGACTGGATATCGCGACCGCGGCCTGGAAAACGCGGTTGGAATTGCGCGCGGCTATGCTGGCGCTTTACTCGGCACGGGAAAAAGAAAAGCTCTGGAGCGAGCGGATCTCCGCGATGGAGCAAATGGTGAACTATCTGAACCGGAGGGCGGAGTTGGGAGAGCTCTCCGCGATCGAAGCCGGCCGGTTCCAGATT
>CAIUDS010000618.1 GCA_903897985.1 uncultured delta proteobacterium | reverse complement strand
CCTTTCACCCCTTCACCCTTTCAACCCTTGAACCTTATCTTTTACCCACCGGCACCAGCAGCAGGGTCTTGGCCTTCTGGTCAATGCCCATCAGCTCCGAGACTTTCGCGTCGGTGAACCCGCCGACCGGGGTGCAGCCGAGTCCCATGGAGACCGCCATCAGCATCAGGTTCTCCGCGGCCATGCCGCCCTCCAGGTCCACATACATCCAGCCGGTTTCCTTGATCGTCCCGGTCATGAAAGTCGCGGAGCCGGTAACCACAAAAGTCACATCGGTCTTGGCGATCCATTTGTTGAAAAAGGCGGTGTCCTTGATCAGCTCCGCGTAATAGCCGCCCTTCTTCACCACCTCCAGGCTGTGATCTTTGGGCTGATAAAGATAAACCCCTCCCGCCAGCCCGGTCACGCCCTTTTCCTTCACCACCACATAGACCTTGAGCGGGTAGCTCGCGACCGCGCTGGGAGCGGCCCGGTGCCCGGTCTGAGGATCGGTGATCCCCTGCGCCGCCCAGCAAAGCTGCGACAACTCCGCCAGGCTCAGCGGGAGTTCCGAAAACTCGCGCACGCTCCGCCGGGACGAGATCACTTCATTGAGCGGCGCCCCGCCTTTGAGCGCCGGCGCCGGCAGCTTCACCGTTTCCGCGGGAAACGCCCCGGTCCCGATCACCGCCGCGGCCAAAATCAAACCGATCAATAACTTTTTCATTTTTTCCCTCCTCGTCTTTTGGATAAGTCTACAACTTTCCGGCGGCTTTTTCCAGCCGAAAAAGGCCGCGCGCCCTTGAGCTTGATTTCAAAGACCAGCTTGGCGATACTCGAAGGGCGGAAAGGGCTTTGCGGCAACTGCGCGCCCAGGCCGTGATGATGCAATGAAGCAGGAAATTTTAAGCGGCCATCCTCGAACTTATTCCCCGGGATCCCCGGTTAAGCGGCGGAAAAAAATTGGGGCGCAGGCATCCTGCCTGCCGTTTGCAGGCCAGAGGCCCGCATCACAACTTAAAGGACTACCCTAGCGCTTCCGGGTCGGCAGCAGCGGGTTGGCGAGGCGGGCGTGGCTACCGGCCAGGGTTGCCTTTAGCAGGGCGAAGACGGAATCGAACAGCGGGATCGGGGTGAGTTTAAAAAAATTGGCTTTTGTGATCCGCATTATATCAAAAATAGGTGCCTGTCCCCAGGGGACAATGGGGGGTTGCTGTCAAGAGCTGGGTTAAGTCCGGGTCGGGTTGTGGATTTGGGCTGGGTTCGGCGACGCGGTGGACCTCACCGGCCAGGCGCAAAACGCGGTCCGGGCCTCGGGTCTTTCCGCGGGGCTGGCCACGGTTTTCATCTCCGGGTCCACCGCCGGCATCACCGCCATCGAATATGAATCCGGCGTCATCGCGGACCTGTGAAAAGTTATCGAGGAGATTGTGCCGGAAGACCGGGAATACCTGCATAATCTCCGCTGGCAGGATGGCAATGGCTTTTCGCATGTCCGGGCCGCGCTGTTCAAGCCTGACCTGACCGTGCCCTTTAGCCAGGGCAAGCTCCTGCTCGGGACCTGGCAACAAATCGTGCTGCTGGACTTTGACAACCGGCCTCGAAACCGCAAAGTCCTGGCGCAAATCCTCGGTGAATAACAAATTCCCGGCCTCCCAAAACCTTTCATCAGCCGCGTGCGCCTTCTGCGCGGAGTGCCGATTGAGGATTTGAGAGAGGCCGTGGATAAGCCTGTCCCCGCCTCCGAGCGCGGATTCGTGGCTTTATATAACGACCAGTGGCGCATGGAAAGGCTGTCCCGCGGAACGCGGGAGCAGCCCGAATCCCGCGATTACGCGGGAACCGAGAAAGCTACTTGACCGGCTTGGAAAAATGCGCTTAGATAGTATCTATGAAACCGGGTGCGATACATAGGCTTGCTGAGGCACGAGATATTCTCATGCCGCGTCCGATGAACGGGGAGATAAATTTATGAGTGTTTCTCCTAAGACCAAGGTTCTACTAGCCTTCCGAAGCGGTGACCATTGTGCTTTCCCTGGATGCAACAAAGCTTTGACTATTGACGGTGAACATTCGGCCCCTGTGGTGACCGGCGAAGCGGCACATATTGCTGGCGAGAAAGAAGGGTCGGCCCGCTATGATCCCTCTATGACAGACGAACAGCGCAATGACTACCGCAACCTCATCTACCTGTGCGGAGATCACCATACACAGATCGACAAGCAGGAAGCTGATTTTTCTGTCCAACTCCTTCACGATATGAAGGCGGAACACGAGAGGAAGGCCCATGAAGCCATGACCGAAGCGTTCGCCAATGTTGGATTCCCCGAACTTGAAGAGGCTACACGGTGGATTCTACAAATACATCCTAGCCAATCTGCCCAAAATTTTTCCCTAATCCCACCGGAAGACAAGCTCAAGAAGAACGATCTCGGCAATCGTTCTCGCGCCATAATCACAGTGGGCCTTAGCGTTGCTCGGGAAGTTCGCGCTTATGTTGAAAGCGTGACTCAAACGGATAACGAGTTTCCAGAAAGGCTGAAGGCGGGATTCCTTGCAGAGTACTACCGTCTTAAGCAGCAAGGACATTCCGGTGACGAATTATTTGAGCTCATGTGCAGATTCGCGCAACGCGGTTTTGATAATCAAACTGAAAAGGTGGCCGGACTAGCCGTATTGATTTACCTTTTTGAGGCCTGTGAGGTGTTCGAGAAATGATTTTACCTTCCAAGCATATCACCGAAGAGCAGACTCTCCTAGGCGTCGGCGCGGTGCTACTCAAGGAGGTCAAGGAACCGCAGACGGTGACCAGTCTTTGGGAGAAAGTCCGTTCCAACCAAGCAGTCGGAACATTTGAGCGTTTTGTCCTCGCCTTGGACTTGCTTCATATAACTGGTGTAGTGTCACTTACCAACGGAATGATTGAGAGGACAAACGAGTGATCCACGGTGTCTATGCTAATAAACCATCGTTCCATCCAGTTGTGTTTACGACCGGACTAAATATTATATTGGCCGACCGTGCGGACACTTCGTCGCAAAAGGATACTCGTAATGGTCTTGGCAAGAGCACTCTCATTGAAATTATAGACTTCTGTCTCGGATCTACAGGCGAGAGCCTTAGAATTGAACCACTTGAAGATTGGGCTTTCACCCTCGATATCACCATCGCTGGGAATCGCGTCAAAGTTACGAGAGCCATCAAACCCCACAATCGAATCGTGATCGATGGGCCAACCACAGATTGGATCGAGCAGCCCGATGTTGACGATAAAACAGGCGAGCGCATCCTCAACCTTGAAAGGTGGAAAACTCTCCTAGGCTGGGATTTATTCGGTCTGCCGCGTTCTGATGATATACATAAGTACAAACCTTCTTACCGAAGCCTTATATCGTATTTCATCCGCAAGGGGCATGATGCTTACAGCAAGCCTTTTAGCCACCATCGCCAACAGCAACCCTGGGATATTCAACTTCATATAGCTTTCCTCCTTGGGCTCAATTGGGAGTACGCGGCAAAATGGCAGGAATTGAAAGAGCAGGGGCAGGCCCTGGATGCAATGTACCAAGCGATTAAGACTGGTGCAATGGAAGGTGCCTTGGGGTCGGTAGGTGAGTTAGAAGCGGAAAGAGTTAGGCTTGAAGGACAAGTGGAAATTGAACATGAGACGCTTGTAAATTTC
The DNA here is from genome assembly GCA_903897985.1 of uncultured delta proteobacterium. Classification (GTDB taxonomy): domain Bacteria; phylum RBG-13-61-14; class RBG-13-61-14; order RBG-13-61-14; family DRUE01; genus CAIYYW01. The sequence continues at coordinate 7,350 of CAIUDS010000618.1, read as the reverse complement.
AAGGTTCATCCGCAGTATGAAATTGTTCAAAAAGAAGCTGACCAGATTACCGCTACTATACATAATCTATTAAATCAGAACATAACCGAACGGAGGCGACTAGCTCGATATCAAGAATCAGTCACTTTAGAGCATCCGCCTTCCGATATCGCACTAGAAAAGCTCTACGCTGAGACGGGACTTGTATTCCCTGACTCAGTACGGCGAACCTTGGAGGGGGCCAAGGAATTCCACAAAAAAATTGTGGAAAACCGGAAATCCTTCTTGGAAACGGAAATTAATAGACTAGAACGCCAGATACAACAACGTGATGAAAAAATCAAGGATTTGACGGAGGCACGGGCTACATCTCTTGCAATCCTTAGTACCCACGGTGCATTACAAGAGATGACAAAGCTTCAGGAAAAGCATATTGAAACCCAAGGGCATCTTGAGCGCGTGCGCGCCAGAATTTCAGAAATCAAGGATTTGACTTCTCGCAGACGAGACATCAAGACGGCCAAGACTGAGCTAGAGAAGGTCGCGGAACAGGATCACGAGCAACGCCGTGACATATGGGCTACGGCGATTCGTTTCTTCAACGAGAATTCTCAGGCCCTTTACAAGACGCCTGGCAGTCTGGTTATTGATATTACTAATGTCGGCTATAAGTATAACGTAGAGATCGAAAGAAGCGGCAGTGTGGGCATAGGAAAAATGAAGATATTCTGCTTCGATCTGATGCTTCTGCAATTCATAAATAGACATGCAGGCAGGATAAATTTTTTATTGCACGACAGTTTGCTTTACGATGGTGTAGATTCTAGGCAACGCGCTCTTGCCCTTGAACGTGCGGCCGAGGTTTCTCAAGGCCTTGGCGCACAATACATCTGTACCCTCAATTCTGACATGATTCCCCGTGCCGACTTTAGCGATGGATTCAATTTCGATCAGCATGTCAGGCTTAAACTGACTGACAAAGACCATTCAGGCAGTCTGCTTGGCTTTCGGTTCGAGAGGCCCGGGGAATGAGCGGTTTCACGGAAGACACCATTGGGCATTCCCCCCATCTACCAGCTACTATCTACTGCCTACTCCTTGATCTCTCTGCGCCCCTCGCGTTTTGCGGTGATAATTAAAGACGCCGGGGTCTAAAGTTTAAAGTTAACGGCAGAGGCTAGGTGTCAGCGCGTTGCGCTGAATTTCAAAGCTCCCTACTTCGCTCGGATTACCGAGCTTCCAGCCTTCGTAGCCGTAAACTACTACGGCGGAGTAGGCACGAAGGGCTTCGCAAATTTCATAAAAATTATCCGCGTTCATCCGCGTCCATCCGCGGTTAAAGAACAGTGGTTAGTGGGTTGTGGTTGGCTTGTCCTCCGAAGCCCCTTCCTGCTCGAACATACTGTCGGCGAAGGATGATGGTCAGTGAAATTTCCGAATTCCGAATCCCGTTGTGCTCGTTGTGATCGTCGTGTTTAAAATGGATTGAATTCTCCGCGTTCATTCGCGTCCATCCGCGGTTAAAAATTTCCTCGTTCTTGGTGCCTTTGTGTTTAAAAAAACGGCTCCAACTGTTTGGCTAAACCAAACAAAAGTGCAAATTTTGCATAGCTTTGCAAGCCATTGAATTATAAGCGGAAAAATTATTTTTTCATTTTTTGTTTGGCGTAGGTTGACAAATCTGTTCCTGAAGTATGAAGTCTAAAGTCTGAAGTCTGACCATGAATTCAACAGGTTACACCTGTTTTCGGGGCTAAAAACCGATGTAACATTTTTCCTATATATAGGGGGACCTCGCGTTTTTGAGGCGAGGGGGTGCGAGTTTTTCTGGCGAAAAACTCGCAGGGTCAAAGGGTGAAAAGGTGAAAGGTTGAAAGGAGGTGCAAATTTCTGACCACCGACCACTGATCCCTGACCCCTGCTAATTGCTCTTTTTCGTCATGTTCAAGGGCCGATTAAGGCCCAAGACCCATCCGGCTGGATGATCGCGGCGACAACGCAAGTGCTCACAGAAACATCACGCGCGGCAGAGCCAAGGTGGCGGCGGAAGAGGGGAAAATGGTAAAGGTGTAAATGGTAAAAGGAATTCAATTTCCTCTACCGAGCTACCAACTGTTACCTACCAATCCCTGTTCCTGTTTCCCGGTAGCCTAAAAGCTGAACTCGGAACCAGGAACACGGAGCCCGGAACCAGCCGCAAGCCTCAAGGACCATTAGATTCAGCAACGAATAACATCTTTGCACCATGTGCCGGAGTTCAGACCGCCCAGCCTTCGCTCGGAAAATACCGAGCTACGGCGGGCTACCGGATGAGGGACAACAACCATGGTACCCCCAGGGGCAGATCTTTGACCTGCACCTTCTCTGGTCCGATGGTGCACGATCCTGTTTGGAGCACGATCGAGACCGCGAGGGTCAAGGGACAGGTCCCTTGGAAGAGGCCATGTGATATGCGAGTGGTTCTTTGCAGATGCGTCCTGCGGGAAGGAACTCCTTCACCCGGAAAAATTTAACCACAAAGGGCACGAAGAACACAAAGATTTTTGGATTCTTTGTGATCGTTGTGTCTTTGTGTTTTAAATGATTTTGGGGCTTACGCAGGCAACCCGCAACGGCGGGTTTTTCAGCGCGAGCCGGACGGACCAGAGGTCCGGGGCACATGCACAGGCGGGAAAAAGGGATTGCTTTTTGTTAAAAGGCAACGACTCTTTTAAGGCGAGCACTGCCCTGGCCGCAGACCGAAACTACAGAGGTCCGGCAGAAGCAAAAAAAATATTTTTTGCTTTTTGACAACAAGACGATTTGACGGGAGTGGTGTATCTTGAGCTGAATTTTATAGGGTCCAAGAAACCGGGTGCGATACACTTTTAGATAGTTGTCAAATGAAAAACAGCGGCGCGAATTTTTGGGCGGTTATTGATTACAGGTTGATGATTTTTGCTTGAATGAGCTTGGGGTCAATTTCCAGGATGGCCGCGGTGGGGGAGGCTTCATGGGGGTCGGGCCCGGCGTATCCGGGATTGAGGAAATGGAGTTCGCGGATGGTTTCCCGGATCGGGAAGTGGGTATGGCCGAAGATAACCAGGTTGAAAGGTTGAAGGGTTGAAAAGTTGAAAAGTTCGGAGCGAGCGAACGCGTCCCTGAAATCGTTCCAGGACATGGTGGTGAGGACATGGGTGAGCAGGATTTTTCGACCTGCCAATTCAATAATGCTGAAATCGGGCAGGGCGGACGGGACCGGCTCGGGCTCATGGTTGCCCGCGACCCGGATCACCGGCGCCAGGCTTTGCAGCTTTTGATAAACCGCGAGGCTTCCCATATCCCCGGCATGAATGATTTTTTCCACCCCGGCAAAAACTTCCGGCAGGCGCGGATGAAAGAAGCCGTGGGTATCCGCGAGCACCCCGATTTTCATTCCGGTTTCCCCGGCCGGAGCATCGGGTTCCTTGCCCGCTCGGTCCCGAGGGTTGTGCTCGGGCCGTGTCCGGGAAAAATCGAGAGCGCGTCCGAAAAGGGCTCCAGTTTTTGCTTGAGCGATTGAACCAGGGTGTGGAAGTCGCCGCCGGGGATGTCCCATCTCCCGACGCCGTCGGCGAAGATCAGATCGCCGGAGAAGAGGCGGTCTTGGAGCAGGAAGGAAACGCTTCCGGGCGAATGGCCCGGGGTGTGGATGACCGTGCCGGTGACCGATCCGAGTTTGAACATTTGCTGGTCTTCGACCGGGGTGAACTGAGCGAAGGAAATTCCGAACCAGCGCCAGCGGTTTTTGATGTCGAGCGGGTGCATCAGGCAGGGGGCCTTGGATTTGCGCTGCAGGTAATGGGCGCCCCCGATATGATCCAAGTGGCTGTGGGTGAGCAGGATCAGTTTCAGCTCGAGCGATTTTTCCGAGATCCATTTCCAGAGCCGGCGGGGGCTGGCGCCCGGGTCAACCACGGCGCAGATTTTTTCGGACTCGAGCTGGATCAGCCAGCAATTGGCGCGGGCAAAACCGACGACCTTCAGATCAACCGAGAGCAAAGTTCCCGACCCGGTCAGTTGGTTACGATCACGACCAGCTTGTCCCCGGGCTTGATCGCTTTGGCCGATTTGAGATTGTTCCACTTCATGATTTCCTCGGGCGACACCGAATATTTTTGCGAAATGCCCCAGATGGTGTCGCCGGGCTGGACCTCATAGACCATCCTCACCGGGTCCTTGGCCGCAACCGCGGGCTTTGGCGCGGGGGCCGGAGTCGACTTTTTTCCCGGGGCTTTGGCGGTTGCCGCGGGTTTCGCGCCGGAGCCGCCGTGAACATAGAGAACCAGAATCTGATTGACGCGGATGACGCTGTTGACCTTGTTCCAGCGTTGAAGTTCCGCCACGGTCACCCCGGCGCTCTTGGCAATGGACCACAAGGTGTCCCCGGGTCTTACGCGGTATTGGACCTGGGTTTTGCCGGCGACGGACGCTGCGGACTTGTTGGATTTGACCGGGGTATAGGACACGATGGAACTGGCCTTGCCGCGGGAAATGGGGACGATCAAACTGGCGCCGATGTGCAGGATGGCATAACGGGACAGATGATTGAACTGTCTCAGTTCCTCCACGGTCACGCCGTAGCGCTGCGCGATATGTCCGAGCGTGTCGCCCTTCTTGATCACATGGCGCATATAGGTGACGCGCTCTTCGGGCTTGAGGCTCGAGTAGGCCGCGAGCAGCTTCTCGCCCATCCCGACCGGGATTTTCAACTCGTATTCACAACCGGGCGGGGTGATGCCGCGCAAAATGGCCGGGTTCATCTTCTCGATTTCCGCGTAGCTTACCCCGGCCACCTCGGCCACCTTGCCCAAATCCACCGCGTCCTTCACCGTGAGCTTTTCATATGCGAAAGTTTGTTTTTCCGCCTTGACAAATCCGTATTCCGCGGGGCTTTCCGCAATGATGCAGGCCGCGATCATTTTGGGCAGGTAATCCTTGGTTTCCTGCTTCAGCCCGGGCAGTTCGATCAACTCCCAGTAATTGTCATTGCCATTTTTCTCCACCACCCGGGCCACTTTGCCCTCGCCCGCGTTGTAGCTGGCCAGGGCCAGGGGCCAGGACCCGAACCGCTGATACAACTCGGTCAGGTAGGCAATTGCGGCCTTGGTGCTTTTTTCAAAATCCCTTCTTTCGTCCACCCAGAAGTCCACCCGCAGGCCATACCTTCTTGCCGTGTAGGGCATGAACTGCCACATGCCGCCCGCGCCTCGCCGGCTCATGGCGTAAGGGTTCAAGCCGCTCTCGATCAGGGCCAGGTAGAAAATGCTCTCGGGCAGATTGCTCTCGCGCAAAGTCGTCTGGATGTATTCCTGGTAGGTCCCGGTCCGCGAAAGCCAGGTCTGAAACCATTGCCGGGCCGGCCCATTGAAATAGTCGAGGTAAAACTGCACGCGCGGATGATACAGGGCATCGAGCTCGAGCGTGCGCGCCAGCGCGAGCGGGACCGGCTCGATCAACGGAACTTCCGATGCGAGCTCTTCCGGGATCGGGATCACCTCGACCGGCTTGGGAAACAACGATTCGAGCCGGCTCTCGAGCGGAAGACTCTTGTCGCTGAGCAGGGGCCGGGTGGCGGAAGACAGCGCCGGGCCGATCAGAAAAACCCCGGTTGCGATCAGGATCAGACCCGGCTTCAGTCTCATGCCTTGATCCCGGTAGAAATTATTTTGCGGTCGTTTATGTTTTTATGGCTAGCGGGAATTTGCATTACACTTCTCCGAAAAAAAGCGGTTTCTCTTATTATAGAAAATGAAATGCCAAAAGGCAAGCCCAAAATTTTCGCGTCAAATAAATGGCGCGGTGGCGTCTATTATTTCGTGGTTGACGATGGCGGCCTGTCCGCGCCCGAACGGGAATGAGAACATAAACCGGTCCCAAGGCATCTAAACATACAAGGCGACTATAATAGCCGCCTAAGGGAGGAAAAATGAAAGCAAAAACCATAGCAAGCGGTATTTTGTTGTTTTGCGGTGCGGTCCTGCTTCTGATCCCAGCGGTCCCGCGCGCGCAAAACCAGCCCTGGAGCACCCAGGAATGGCCCATGGAGATTCAATCCCCGAGCGGCCTGATCGAAATCTACGAGCCGCAGCCGGAAACCTTCAAGGGCAATATCCTGGCCGGCCGGGCCGCGGTCTCGATCACACCCCCGGGCAGCAACACGCCCAACTTCGGCGCCATCTGGTTCACCGCCAAGCTGAACTCGGACATGGATACGCGATCCTATACCTTGGAAAGCATAGATGTCACCCGGGTCAAGTTCCCGAATTCCACCTCGGACCAGGAGAAACAATTTTCCGCGGTGGTGGAAAAGGAACTGCCCAAACGGAACCTTCACGGGTCGCTGGACGCCTTGACGGCAACCCTGGCCATGGCGGAGAAGGAGGAAAAAGTTTCCGAGAATCTGGAGACCGCACCGCCCAAGGTCATGTTCGTGCAGTATCCCGCGGTGCTGGTTATGCTGGACGGCGCGCCCAAACTATCGGAGATCGAGGGTTCCAACCTGATGCGCGTCGCCAACACGCCCATGCTCATGGTTTTTGACCCGAGCACCCGGCGATATTACCTTTCCTCCGGCAACGCCTGGTACAGCGCCAATGATGTCATGGGTAGTTGGCAGATTGACCATAACCCGCCCAACGAGGTGGAGAACATGGTCACGGACGATGGCCAGCAGGTGGTCAACAACCTTCCGGACAACCAGATGCCGCGCATCATGGTCTCGGAGGTGCCCGCGGAATTGATCGTTACCCAAGGCGCTCCCCAATATTCTCCCATCTCGGGCACCAACCTCCTTTACCTGAGCAACTCCGAAAACGATGTGATCCTCGACATCGCCTCCCAATCCTATTATGCCCTGCTTGCCGGACGCTGGTATCGGTCCAAATCCCTTGACGGGCCCTGGTCATTTGTCCCGGCGGACAATTTGCCCCCGGATTTCGCCAAGGTCCCGCCCAAATCCGACAAGGGCGATGTTTTGGCCAGCGTGCCCGGGACCGAGGAATCGCAGGACGCCCTGCTCGAAGCGCAGATCCCCCAGACCGCAGCGGTCAGGCGCGACGCCACCTTGCAGGTTGACTATGACGGTGCCCCCCAATTCAAATTCATCACCGGGACCCTGATGCAATATGCGGTCAACACTTCCACCCCGGTGCTCCTGGTCCACGGCCGATATTACGCCTGTTCCAATGCGGTGTGGTATGTGGCGCCCACGCCCAACGGGCCCTGGGTGGTCGCGGATTCCATCCCGGACGACATTCAGACCATTCCGCCGGACTACCCGGTCTATCATGTCAAATATGTCTATATCTACGACACCACCCCGGATGTGATCTATGTGGGCTACACCCCGGG
>CAIUDS010000617.1 GCA_903897985.1 uncultured delta proteobacterium | reverse complement strand
GGTGATCACCGCGTATCCGGCCTGGACGCATTTGCGCGCGATCAACTCGGCCTTCTGATAAACCGGATCCTCCGGGGTCGCCCGGGCCGAGCCGAAGATGCTCACCGCGGGATAAATCTTGTGCAACTCCTCGATGCCTTCGACCAACTCGGACAGGATCCGGAAAATCCGCCAGCTTTCCCCCAATTCCCAGGCGTCAATCAGATATTGTTTATCTTCCACCATCGCGTTCTCCCGTTTGCAATGTGCGAGCGCCTTTCCTGTCCTCCGTAGTCCCGCCTTAAAGCGGGACGAAGTAGGAAGGCGCGATTCCTTATTTCTTTTTCTCCGACCACTTGCTGATGCCGATTTTGGCCTGCGCGCCTCCCAGCACCATGTCGGTGGCTTCGAGGACCCCTCCGCTCAGGCCGATCATCCCGGTCGCTTCGACGCCCAAGTCCAGCGCATATTGATCGTCCAGCATGAACTCGATCCCGGTCCCGAGCCGGACCTGGCCCAGTTCCAATTCCCGCCAGTCTATTTCCGTATTCTCCCCCTGGGCCGTGAACTGCCCGGTGCCCAGCCCGGCCGCCACATCTATATACGGCCGGACTTTCCCGCGGTCCTGATAGAAAATCTTCCCGTCTATCCAGAGAAAAATCCACCAACTATTGAAGTCCACATCCTCGCGGTCAAGCCGGTAGTTGCTTCCGTCTCCCCAGGCCCCTTCCAGCGACACCCCGTAATAGAGCGGCCAGTATTTGGCCTGCGCCGATTTCTTGGATTGGGTCAGATAGTAAAGCTCGAAAGTGCCGATGAAGCCGTCGGCGTTGAGCAGATAATCGTAACCCGCGGCCCCGCCTTTGAGGTCCCTCGGACCGTAAAAAATGTCAAACGCGTCGGCTTCCTGCGCCAAAGCCCCAAAGGCCGGAATCAACAGCAACCCCAAAATCAAAATGGTCTTCCTCATCTTCTCCTCCACTTTCTGGCCACCACCCGCCCAGCCGTTTCCATTATATCAGCATCTTCGGAAGATGCGAAGTCAAGATCCTCGTCGGCCGGGATTTCCATCTGGCTTCTTTGCGGCCGGAGAGATATAATTGAGCATCACTCGAGCAGGGAGGAAATTTACATGGGGCGGAAGTTTTGGAAATCAGGATTCGGGCGGCTGCTCGCGGCCGCGGTCTTGACCGCAGCGGGTCTGGCCGCGCTTGCCGCCCTCTCCCCCGAAACCGATCCCGCGATCCTCGGGCGGAAAGTTGCGGACAATGTTTTAAGCCGCACCGTCTGGAATTCGGGCCTTCAGAGCCTGATGCTGGGCGGGCCTGACATCGCCTACCCCATGGTCTGCTCCCGCTATGGCGTGCTCATGTTTGCGGACGCCACGCAGGACCGCGATTTGCGCGGCCGGGCGGCCAAGCTTTATCAGCCTTTTTTATCCGTCTGGCGCCGGCCGGCCATCGGCCATGTTGACTACAATGTGTTCGGGATTGTGCCCTTCGAGCTCCACCGCCTGACCGGCAACCCCGATTACCTGCCGCTCGCGAAAAAACTTGCGGATGACGAATTCAAGGACCCGCGGCCGGACGGCTTGTCCGGCTACACCCGCTTCTGGGTGGACGACATGTATATGGTCGGCTCGCTCCAGGTCCAGGCTTACCGGTCCCTGCATGAGCCCATCTATCTCGACCGCGCCTACGCGCAGCTCCTGGGTTATTGCGAAAAACTCCAGCAGCTGGACGGCCTGTTCTTTCACACGCCGGACACGCCGTTCCGGTGGGGACGCGGCAACGGCTGGGCGGCCGCGGCCATGACCGAGATCTTGCTGGCCTCGCCGGAGGACCATCCGCAACGGCCCAAGCTGCTTGAGGCATACCGGCTCATGATGAAAGGACTGGTCGAGCACCAGGACCCGAAGGGATTGTGGCATCAGTTGCTGGACGACCCGGAAAGTTATATCGAAACCTCGGGCTCGGGCATGTTCATCTTCGCCCTCGCCACCGGCGCGCGCAAGGGCTGGCTGCCGGAGGAGCCATATCGCAACGCGGTCTTGAAGGCCTGGCCGACTTTGGCGGGGTATTTGGACGCGGATGGAAACCTCAAGGATGTCTGCATCGGCACCGGCGCGCTGAACAACAAGACCTATTACCTGACCCGCCCCCGCCAAACCGGCGACCTCCACGGCCAGGCCGCATTCCTCTGGGCCGCCAGCGCGGTATATCTCCTAAAATAGCTGATGATTAAGATTGGCAAGCAGGGCGACAAGTAAATCGGGTATCGCAAAATTTAAAATAGGCTTATAATAATTATATGGGGCAGCTTTATAAGATTCATCCGCATAAGGATATTTCCGAGACACGGTCTCGAGAATTGGGAGCGAGACGAAAAACCGGGGCTTGGT
>CAIUDS010000616.1 GCA_903897985.1 uncultured delta proteobacterium | reverse complement strand
GCGGGGCCGGAACTCGCCAGAAAAGACATAGCCCTTCTCGTCCTGCCGCAAGAGGAAATCGAGGTCCGCGGCCATTTTGGAAGCGCGCTGGCCCATGCCCATTAGTTCCTGCGATTCCTTCTTGTCGGACAGGATGGACCCGGCATGGGCGAGTTCGCGGACGAGTTCGGCGCCGGAGCGGACGAGCGGCCCGGGGACCTGGTCAATGAGGAAATCCACCTTTTTGGCCTCGTCCTTGGCGGAGCTGGTTTCGAGGTGCCGACGCAGGCCGGGGAAGAAATTGTCGGACAGGTTTTCAATGCGATGCGCGCAATGGGCAAGCTCCTTGTGCTCGACCTTCTTCAAGCCGGACAACTCGGAGCCGAGGTCGCGGCCGAGTTCGGAGGCCATCTTGTCGCTGGCGGTCACGCCGAAATAATCGGTGATGATGTCCTCGAGCAGGTGGGCCTCGTCGAAGATCACGGCGTTGTAGCGCGGGATGACCTCGCCGAAGCCGAGGCGGCGGATGGAGAGGTCGGCGAAAAAGAGGTGGTGGTTGACCACGATGATGTCCGCGACCGCGGCCCGGCTCCGGAGCGCGCTCACAAAGCATTCCTCCGAATGCGGGCAGTTGCTCGAGAGGCAGAGGTCGGGGTTGCTCGCAATTTTTTCCCAGACCGGATGGCCCTCGGCCAGTTCGATCAGTTCCTCCCGGTCCCCGGTCTGAGTCTGCTCCGCCCAAGCCCGGAGCTGGGCCACGATGGCGCCCTCGTCAATGAACTCGAGCCGGGGCTGACCCATAAATTTATGGAACCGCCGCCAGCAGAGATAGTTGGCCCGGCCCTTCATCATCACGGCCTTGAACGAGAAATGCTTCTGCAGCACGGGCAGGTCCTTGAAAAAAATCTGCTCCTGCAAATTCTTGGTCCCGGTCGAGATGACCACGCGCTGGTTGCTGAGCAAAGCCGGGACCAGGTAGGCGAGCGTCTTGCCCGTGCCGGTGCCGGCCTCGACCATGAGGATGCCCGAGTCCTGCAAATTCTTGAGCACCGCCCCGGCCATCCGAAGCTGTTCCTCCCGGTATTCGTAGCCGGGCAATTCCCGGGCCAGGACCCCGTTCCGACCGAGGAACTGAGAGATCGCCTTGAGGGGATCAATTACCGGTTTGATCATCGCGGCCTTTCCTCCGGAGCAACAGGTATCCCCAAACCGCGATCACAATGGCGCCCGCGATCCCGATCCCGAGGGCCGGGATTGCGCGCTGCTCCTGGAACTGCGCAAACGGGCCTTGCGCATGGATGAAGGGCGAGCGGAAATAGGCGTAGCCCAGCGCGAGCAAAAGCATGGTTGAAACCGCCAGCCAGATTTTTCTGAACATCATTGCCTCAGCAGGATTTTAACCCAGATTGGGCTTTTGTGAAATTGAAGTCCAGTTCCGACTTGACAGCGCGGCCTGGTTTGGGATAAATAACCTTAATAGACAGCAGCGATCAGCGACCGTTCTCCCAAGGAAAGGGCACAAATAAGAGGTTAAAAGCAAATGGTGAAGCCGCCGCTAACATTGAGGGATTTGAAAGAAGGATCGCGGCAATTTGTTCAGGCCATCAGCCGCCGCGGTTTGCGGGATCTTTTCGGGGTAACCGATGGCAAGGCGGTTGGCACATATATCGAGCGGAGATTTCATGAATTCCTGGGGCGGTCGTTCAGCTACACGGCGGGAAATGCCGCAGTTGGCATTGACTTCCCTCAACTTGGAGTTGATGTTAAAGTGACCTCCATTCGACAACCTCAATCCTCGTGCCCATATAGCGCTGCCAGTCAAAAGGTATATGACCTCGGTTATCATTTGCTCGTCTTTGTCTATGAAAAAACCGATGATCGTCGGAGCCGAACCGCCCGGCTGAACTTTTTACACGCCATTTTCGTCAACCGCGCCCACACCGCCGATTATCAAACCACTAATGGGATATTGGACATTTTAAATCGAGAGGGCAATCGAGATGATATCACGGCATTTCTGGAGGAGAAAAATCTGCCGTTGGATGAAATCGGCCGCGGCCAACTCGCCGATCGGATATTAAGTGAAAGGCCTAACCAGGGATATCTGACGGTCTCCAACGCGCTCCAATGGCGGCTGCAGTACGGGAGAATCGTTACAATCTCGCAAAATGGCGGAAACGAGGGCGTTGAAAACCTGCTCCGGCGGCAGGCATGAGGCCTCCAAGATGAAGCTAAGGCAATTGGGCGATTTTCAAACCCCTCCGGAGTTAATCCGCGAGATCCTGAGCTTGCTGGGGCCTATCGGCCGGCAATGGAAAAGAGTGCTGGAGCCGACCTGCGGCTGCGGAAATTTCATCGCGGAAATTTTGCGGGCCAGTTCTCCTCCAGACGAGATTGTTGGAATCGAGCTTCAAGATCATTATCTGGAAGAAGCTCGCCGGCTGGCCGCGCCGGCCCATAGCCGAATCAATATCGTTAAAGGCAATATTTTCGATATCTCCCTAAGGGAGATTAAATGGCAGAACCAGGGGCCGCTGCTGGTGATCGGGAACCCTCCGTGGGTCACCAATACCGAGATCTGCTCATCCCATGGGACGAACCTCCCGTACAAAAATAATTTCAAGGGTTCTCGGGGCATTGAAGCGATTATGGGAAGCTCAAATTTTGATATCGCTGAGTATATTTGGATCAAGATTATCTCCGAGTTGCAGTCAGAAGATGCCGCGATTGCGCTGCTGTGCAAGACTCAGGTGGCCCGAAATGTTCTGGTCTATGCCCACCGAGCCGGGCTGAAAATATCGAAAGCGGAAATCAGATTGATAGATGCCAAGAAATGGTTTGGGGCGGCGGTTGATGCGTGCCTGTTCTCGGTCCGGTTGGAAAAAACGGAAGCCGATTTTCAAGCGCTGGTATTCGGTTCCATTGCCGAGCCCGTGCCCGGAAAAAAAATCGGTTTTGTCGGAGATCATTTTGTTTCCGACATAGACGGTTATCGCTCGGTATCATTTATTGAGGGAAAAAGCCCGATGGAATGGCGTCAAGGCCTCAAGCACGACGCTGCTCCGGTCATGGAATTAATCCGGGAAGATGGTATTTGGAAGAACGGCCTTGGTGAAGGTGTTGATCTCGAAGATGAATATATCTTCCCGCTGATTAAAAGTTCCGACATCGGATCCCGAAGCAAGCCGCATAAAATCCAAAGGGGTGTGATCGTTCCCCAGACAGAAGTGAACCAGAAAACCAGGCCCTTGGAAAAGATGGCCCCCCGGCTATGGGCCTACCTTTCCAAACATGGAGAGATCTTTAAATCCCGGAAGTCTTCCATTTACAAAGGGAAGGCCCCCTTCTCCATTTTTGGGATCGGCAATTATTCGTTCTCTCCATACAAGGTCATAATCTCGGGCTTCTACAAGGAACCAAGATTCATCCCGGTTGGGCCGATTAAAGGAAAGCCGGTTCTGTGCGATGACACCTGCTATTTGTTGCCCTGCAAGTCCGGTCTGCAGGCCTCGGTTATCGCCGCCCTCCTGAATCATCGGCTCGCGAGGCAATTCATCCATAGCGTTTATTTCCAAGACTCCAAGCGCCCGATCACAAAGGCCGTTCTCAGCAGAATTGACTTCAAGCGGATCGCGCAAGCGATCGAGTTCAAAGATATATGTGATGAAATTACAGCCGGGCTCAAGGGCATGGAAACCGAAGGCGACAACCAACCGGAGCTCCCGGTGGAATGGAAATCGGCCTTGATCCTGGAAAATTCCACGCTCCAGGAATCCCTTTTCGCCCTTTAAAATATCCTAGCGGCCTCAAGGCCTTTGCCAAAGAAAAAGCCCCCGAACGCGGGGGCTTTTCCTTAACTAAATTTAGTTAGCTTACAGCGACTTCTTGAAGCTGGGCGCCGGCTTGAACCCGACGGTCTTGCTGGCCTTGATCTGGATGGTCGCGCCGGTCTTGGGGTTCCGTCCGGTCCGGGCTTTCCGTTTCCGCACCGTGAAGGTGCCGAAATCCGGGTAGGCGAACCGCTGATCCTTTTTCACGCCCTTCTTGATCTCGGTAAAGGCCTCGCCCAACACTTCCTCAACTTCCTTCTTGCTGCAACCTGCTTTCGCCGCAACCGCATCAATCAAATCTGCTTTGGTCATTTTTCCTCTCCTTTTTTATGGGTTTTGTTCTATTCTTCCAATCCGCTTCCAATCTATTCAAAACCTCAGAACCCTTTTGCCAATACACCCTCTTAGCCTTATATTATGCGGATTTTGAAACCCTTGTCAAGTCCCCTCCTCTATTTTCCTTGGTTTTACGCTTTTGGCCCCTTTAAACCGCCATATTTGCTTGCGCCAAGGGCATCACCGTAAAGAAACTATTGCCCTCTAATAAATTGCAAACCTAAAATATTTGCCGGCTTCTCCAAAAGGCGGAGAAAAGCGGGCAACCCCGGAAGGCCGAAACCGGGCGGAAAAAAAATTTCAATGATAGAAAAAAAGCGCGAATTATTATTGACTAATTCGGCCAGACCTGCTAGAAAATAACCCATCCGCGGCGGAGTCCGGCAACCGGAGCAAGCGTTTTTATCAAAGGAGGAGGAAAGATGTATAAGCAGGCGATAGCGAAGGAGATCCTGGATTTTACGGACACGGTGAAGAAGTTCGTGAAAAAGGACTGCGAGCCCATTGACGACCTGATCGAGGCGCAGGGCAAGATCCCGGAACCGGTCGTGCAAAAGGTGCGCGACCTGGGCCTTTACGGCATGACCATCCCCACGGAATACGGCGGCTTAGGCATCGGCGCGACCGGCTACTGCCTGGTGGCTAAGCAGATGGGCTGGGCGCACGGCGCCTTCCGCAGCCTGATCGCGGTCAACAACGGCATCGGCTCGCAGGCCATCCTGCTCGCCGGGTCGGAGGAGCAGAAGCAAAAATATTTGCCCGACCTCGCTGCCGGCAAAAAATTGTCCTGCTTCTGCCTGACCGAGCCGGGCGCCGGGTCGGATGCCGGGGCCATGACCACGACCGCGGTAAAGGACGGCAAATTTTGGGTGCTGAACGGTTTGAAGCATTTCATCACCAACGCCCCGATCGCGGATGTGTTCACGGTGCTGGCGCTCAATGACAAGGAAAAACGGACCAAGGGCGGGATCACCGCGTTCATCGTGGACAAGGGCACACCCGGCCTCAAGATCGGCCAGCTCCATGAGCACATGGGCAGCAAGGCCGCGCACCAGTCGGAGGTGATTTTCGAGGACTGCCGGGTGCCGGAGGAAAATGTGATCGGCAAGGTGGGCGAGGGTTTCCGCACCGCGATGAAGACCCTGGACATCGGGCGGCTGACCCTGGCCGCGAGCTGCATCGGCTACGCCGAGAAACTCCTCAAGATGGGCTCCGACTACGCCAAGGTGCGCGTCCAGTTCGGCAAGCCCATCGCCGAATTCCAGGCCATCCAGTGGATGCTCGCGGACTGCGCCACCGAGATTTACGCCGCGGACTGCATGATGCTCGACGCGGCGCTCCGCTATGACGCGGGCGAACGCCAGGGCGCGCTCGCTTCCATGGCCAAGCTCTACGCCAGCGAGATCGCCTGCAAGGTCGCGGACCGCGTGCTCCAGATCCACGGCGGCATGGGCTACATGGTCGAGACCAAGGTCGAGCGCTACTACCGCGAACTCCGGCTCTACCGCCTGGTCGAGGGCACCAGCGAAATCCAGAGATTGGTGATCTCGAGGGCGGTGCTCAAGGACGAACTGCAGATTTGATCGAATCGGTTAAAAAGGTGAAAAAGGTGAAACTGGTAAAACTGGTAATTACCAATTTCACCATCTTTACCAACTTGACCAATTTCACCATCCGGGAAGTCATTGACTTTGCTCGGGGTTTGAAATAGGATTGGAAAACTGAAAAATGTCAGATCGAGTAGCAATAGTGGGATATTTCCAGAGCCGGTGCGAGCGGGAGAAGCGCGAGCAGCACATCACTGACCTGGTGTTCGAGGTCTGCTCCGGCCTGCTCAACAAACTGAAAATGGACATCGGCCAGGTGGACAACATCGTCTCGTGCAGCCAGGATTTCCTCGACGGCCGCACCATCTCCAACCGGACCATCCCGGAAGTCGAGGGCGCCTATCTCAAGTCCGAGTCCAAGGTGGCCGGCGACGGGACCCAGGCAGTCTTCTACGGCATGATGCGGATCCTGTCCGGCAAATACTCGACCTGCCTGGTGGTCGCCCACGCCAAGATGAGCGAGGGCTCCCAGAATGTCATCGCCAACGCCATGTTCGATCCGTTTTTCCAGCGCGCGCTCGGGTTCGATGAAATAAATTCCGGCGCCCTCTCGGCCCGCAGATACCTTCATCGCCACGGCCTCGGCGCGGACCAGATGGCCGAAGCCGCGGCCAAAGCCTTGACCCAGGCGGAAAAGAACGACCTGGTTTTCCGCGGCAAAAAGACCACGAAACAGGAAGTCCTTAATTCCAGGATGCTCTCGAGCCCGCTCCATGAGCTCGAGGTGTTTGCGCCAGCGGACGGGGCCTGCGCGCTGATGCTGGCGTCGGAAAGCGCGGCGAAAAAATGGACGAACACGCCGGTTTGGATCACGGGCGCGGGCGTGAGCATGGACAGCTATTTTTTGGGTGACCGCGACCTGGCCGACACCAAGGCTTTAACCGAAGCGGCGGCCAAGGCCTGCCGGATGGCCGGGATCAAGGACCCGGGCAAGGAGCTGGACCTGGTCGAGCTTTCCGACTATTTCAGCTTCCAGCGGCTCCAATACCCGGAGGCGCTCGGCTTGTGCAAGCCCGGCAAGGGCGCGGAGCTTTTGGACTCGGGCCGGACCGACCCAGCGGGCGAGCTGCCCATCAATCCCTCGGGCGGAGTGCTGGGCGGAAATCCCTTGTGCGTTTCCGGCCTGACCCGCGTGATCGAGGCGGCCAAGCAAATCCGGGGAGAGGCGGGCAAATATCAGGCAACGAAAAAGGTCAACACGGCCCTGGCGCAGGGATCTTACGGACCGTGCGGGCAGAACCAGTGCGTTGTAATTTTAGGTATGTAGCGGCAGGCTTTATGCCTGCCTTGAAAGGAGCGCGCAAGTAGCGGCAGGCCTTGTGCCTGCCCGAAGGCAAAACCAATGGGAAGAAGAGCGGCAATAATCGCGACCGGCCAGACCAACCATAAGAGCAAGCGCCGGGATGTGAACATTGTGGAGTTGATCCGCGAGGCGGTGGACGCCTGTTTGCGGGACGGCCAGATGGAAATGTCCGAAATTGACGCGGTGCTCATCGGCAACATGGAACATTTCGAGGGCGTCTATAACGCGGACCTCTGGGCGGTGGACGCGACCGGCGCGTTCGGCAAGCACGCCCTGAAAGTCACCACCGGCGGCACCACCGGCGCGAGCGTGGCCCATGCCGGCTACTATCATGTGGCGAGCGGGCTGTTCGACTGCGCGCTCTGTATCGGCTGGGAAAAGCAGTCGGACGGAGACACCACCGCGGGTTTGATCTTCCAGTCCGACCCGCTCTTCGAGCGCGCCACCATGTCCGGGGCGATCGGGACCTTTGCGCTCGCCGCGAGCGAATACATGAACAAGTTCGGGATCACGGAGGAACAGGCCGCGAAGGTGGCGGTGAAGAACCGAGGGAACGCCCTGAGAAACCCCCATGCGCATCTGCGCAAAAAGATCGAGCTCGAGGATGTGCTCCGGTCAACCCCGCTCGCGCACCCGATCAAGCTGCTCGATATGTGCCCCACCTCCGATGGGGCCTGCGCCCTGATCGTGGCCAGCGAAGACCGCGCAAAGAAAGGCCCGAATAAGCCGGCCTGGTTCAAGGCGCTTTCGACGCGGCACGACCAGCCGTTCAATTCCGACCTGCCCCTCCTGATAAATATGAGGACCTTGCGGAGCGCGGCCTCGGAGGCCTACGCCCAGGCCGGGATCAAGGACCCGCGCAAGGAGATAGATGTGGCCGAGCTTTACGAGCCATGCACCTTTGCCGAGCTAAGCTGGTACGAGGCGCTCGGGTTCTGCGAACTGGGCGGAGGCGGGAAACTGATGGACTCGGGCGCCACCCAGATGACCGGCGAACTCCCGGTCAACCCCTCGGGCGGGGTCATCTCGACCAATTGCATCGGCGCCACCGCCATGATCCGGGTGGCCGAGGCCGCCATGCAAATAATGGGCAAGGCCGGCGAACACCAAGTCCCGGGCGTCAAGACCGCGCTCGCCACCGGCTTCGGCGGGAGCTTCTGGTCCGAG
>CAIUDS010000615.1 GCA_903897985.1 uncultured delta proteobacterium | reverse complement strand
CCTCGCCCGTTCTTTCAATAACCTGCTTTCCCGCTTCATCTTCTTTACCTCCTTTATGTTGGATTTATACAACATAATAGCTTGAAAAATAAGAGAAATCAAGTCCAAAAGAAACTAAAGAAAAAGTGTTAGACGGTCAGATACCGCGGTTGCATTTCGGACGGTGAGGGGAGAAAATGAAGAAGCGATGAAGCGCCGGATGAAAATAATCGGCCTGGTTGGGGGACTGATCTTGTTGGCAATGATCGCGATCGTCCTGTTCCTGCCCAAAGAATACGATGTCCGGACTCTGCTCCGGAGCGCGCCCATCGGAACGGGATACGCCGCCAAGATGCTTTGTACCGGGGTTTTTGTGTCGGGCCGCCAACCCGCTTCGCTCTGGAACGAGGACCTCGAACTGATGCGCAGAAACCTGATTCGCGGCCGGGTCAATTATGAGGAAAAATTCGTTGACGCTTATATTTTAAGATTCCTCTTCAAGCAGACCGCGCTTTATCGAGGCCCTTGCGGCTGCACCCTGGAGCTCGGGGTCAAGGAGGAAGAATTCAAGAAGCAATGCGCGGTCGAGTTGCCCAAGCCTCCGGCGGACATCGCCAATGCTCCCTGGCCCATGGGCGACGCCAACGCAGAAGCGATCGCGGTGGCCGGCATTGATCAGGCTCAACTGGACCGCACCCTGGATTGGGCCTTCAGCGAGCCCGTGAAGGAACACCCGGTCCGAACGCGGGCCGTGATCGTATTATACGATGGGCAAATCGTGGCCGAGCGATACGCGCCCGGCTATTCCAAAGAAACCCGCCTGCTGGGATGGTCAATGACTAAAAGCGTTACCAGCGCCTTGATCGGAATCCTGGTCCGGCAGGGAAAGCTCGATGTCCACTTGCCCGCGCCGGTTCCGGAATGGAAGGCCGCCGGCGACCCGCGCGGCAAAATCACCCTTGATCAACTCCTGCACATGAACAGCGGCCTTGAGTTCCAAGAGGAGTATGAGGACAATCCAGACACGGACGCGGGCTTCATGTATTTCACCGTCAAGGATATGGCCGCGTTCGCGGCGAACAAGCCGCTCGAGGATGAGCCCGGCAAAAAATTTTCCTATTCGAGCGGAACCACCATGATCTTGGCGCGGATCATCCGCTCGACCGTGGGCGGGTCCTATCAGGATTACCTGGCCTTCCCCCGCGGCGAGTTGTTCAACAAGCTGGGCATGCGGAGCGCACTCATCGAGCCCGACCCCTCCGGCACCATGGTCGGCGCCGGATTTATGTATGCCACGGCCCGGGACTGGGCCCGGTTTGGACTGCTTTATTATTATGACGGGGTCTGGAACGGCGAAAGAATCCTGCCCGAAGGTTGGGTTGAATACACCCGCACCCCCGCCCCGGCCGACCCCGGTTATGGCGCGCAATTCTGGCTGAACCCCGAAGGACCCGGACAATGGATGCCCCACTGCCCGGCCGACATCTTCAGCGCCTGGGGACATGAAGGCCAGTTCGTGACCATCGTCCCCTCCCGTAAAACCATCCTCGTCCGCCTCGGCCAGACTTTCAACGAAGAGAAAAACTGGAACCACGATTATTTCGTCTCCAACATCCTCAAAGCAATGCCTGAATAGCGGTACTCGGCGCACGGGCTTTCCTGGATGATCCCTGCGGCCGCGAATATGCAAAACTCAAGGTCTGACCCCTCCCGGTAATGAATGATCACGGCATAAACCAGCAGGCCTTGGCCTCCCGGTTGACTTGCCAAGAGTTTTTTCCGATACTTGACCTATTGAAAAGCCAACCAAGAAAAAACCGGTGATTTCCCGATGGCGGTAATGGAAATAGTCAGCAGCCTCCGCAAGAAACAGATCCCGCCGCTGGGTCTGATCCCGGACCGGGTCCTCGATTTTCTTGCGAGTCTGACCAGTTGGAGGGGGAAACACTCCGAACTGACCACCATCGAGCGACTGCTCGCGACCTTTCGCCATAAAGAGCCGGACCATGTTCCCTGCGCCCCTCTGGTGGGCGGGGCCTACCGGCAATTGACCGGCGCGTCGTTCCGCGAATTCTCGCTGGACGCGGAAAAGGCGATCGAGGCCGGCCTGCTCGGCTCGGAGGTGATCGGCGGGGATGTCCTGTTGCTCGGCCTGGACCTCACGGTGGAGGCCTCGGACTTCGGCCAGGCCACCATCTATCCTGAGAACTCGACCGCGCATCCGGATTATTCCCAGCCCTTGATCAAGGACCACACGGATTACCGGAAATTGAAACGGATCGAGCTCAAGGACGCGCCGCGCATGCAGAAGGTCATTGCCATGTCGCGGCGGGCGCTGAAGGAAAAGGGCTTAAGCGCGGTGTTTGTCCCGGTGATCTCCAGCCCGCTTTCGGTCCTGGCCATGATGCGCGGCGCGGCGCAGGTGTTCAAGGACTGCATCTTGTATCCCGATGATGTGATGGCCGCGGCGGAGACGGTCACTGCAGTGCTGATTGATTACATCAACGCGCTGTGCGACACCGGCCTGATCATCGCCGCCCCGGACATGCTGTTCGCCTCGGAGAGCGGGCTGGGCAAGGAACTGTGGGAAAAAATGGAGGGCCCTTTGGGCCGGCAGATCGCCGAAGTCCTTCATCGCCGGAATTGCCTGATCGCGATTCACAACTGCGGAGACAAGCCTTATTTCGACTCCATGATCCGCTTTATGGAGCCGGAGGCGATCTCCTTTGCCTGTCTGGCGGATGGCTGCAAAGATCGGAAGGAAATGAAGAAGAGATATGGAGATCAAACGGCTTTCATCGGCGATGTGGAAACGCCTCTGCTTTTTCATGGCAGCCCCCGGCAGGTAATGGAGGAATGCCGAAAGGTAATCGAAGATTACGCGGAGGGCGGGGGCTTTATCCTGGCGCCGGGCTGTGAATATCCGCCGAACCATAACCTGCTGAACGCCATCATCCTGGTCCAGGCCGCGCGGATTTACGGGTGAGGAAAATGAATAACGAAGCCAATCAAAAAGTGTTGGACCTGATCGAGAAGGCGGTGCCGGGCTACAACCCCGAGCAGATGAATCAAGGCATTGAGCAAGCCTTGCGGCAGGGAATTCCCGTCCAGGAAATCAAACAGGCGCTTTTTCAAGGGCTGGAGCTTTCGCGGAAAAAGCTGTTGACCCGGGACGTGCCGCTCCCGAAATTCCTGCTTTCGATTGATGTCCTGGACCAGGGCTTTAAAAGACTGTCCGCAACCGAAGACCGCGAAAAATCCGGCGCGATCCCGCTGGTGATCGGGGTGGTGGAGGGCGATCCGCACGACCTGGGCAAGAATATCGTTTCCCGCATTTATTCGGCGAGCGGGTATCAGGTCCATGATCTGGGCGTCGGGGTTCCGGCCGAGACCTTCATCAGTACCGTCAAGGAAAAGCAGGCCAAGGTTCTCGCCCTTTCATCCATGATCTCCACCACCATGGTGCAGATGCCGGAAATCATCAAGCGGGTCAAGGCGGTCGCGCCGGATACGGTGGTCATGGTGGGCGGAGCGCCGCTGGACCTGAATCTGGCCAAAAGCTTTGGCGCGGACGGTTACGCGGAATCCGCGGTCACCTTGCTGGAAGAGACCGAGGCCGCGCTCGAGAGGGCTTCCGTCAAAGAGAAATGGTGATTGTAAAACCTAAGCTGAGCGCGGAACTCATCGCCGGACTTCGTGAAAAGGCGCTCTCCAATCTCGGCTATCAAAAGCGGGTTACGCCGGACCAAGTAACTCAGAAAATCCTGTCTAAAGCCATAGATGCGGTCCATCAATCGGCAAATCCCAGGGGAATTTATCTCGAGGCTCCCATCATCGGGATCAACCGGCAAGCGATCATCACGGAAACCGGAGCCATCCGCAGCCCGAGGTTCGCGCGCCTGGCCGGGTTATGCAAAGGCAAGAGGTCCCTGGTCTTTATGATCGCCACCATCGGCGATGAATGGAAGCGCGGCCTGGGGAAGGAGGTCTCGGTTCTCAGACAGCTGCTCTTTGATGCCGTGGCCTCGGCAGCCGTTGAGTTGGTTGCCGGCCTGGTTGAGAAGCAATGGAGAGAGGCGGCGGAAAGCAAAGGATTAAAGGCGGGCTCGAGATTCAGCCCGGGTTATTGCGACTGGGACTTGAAGGGCCAGCGCGTGATTTTCAAGGCCCTGGACGCGAGCAAGATCGGGGTGGAGCTTACCCGGCATTATGTGATGGTTCCGGAAAAGACCGTATCCGCGGTGGCTTTGATCGCGGAGGATCTTCCCGCGGCCGCGCCTTGCGCGTTCTGCCCAAAAGATTGCCCCTGGAGAAAGATTCCTTGTCAGTCTTCAACATAACCCTGCTATAATTTGGGCCTGACCCCGCATCAGGCGCGGAGGGTGGATTTCCGCATACTTCAAGAAGGAGAAACTGATGGACAGAAGAAATTTTATCGCCGGCTCGGCAATGGCGTGCCTGGCTTTGAACCTGAAGGCCGGAACCGGCGCGCGCACGCAGGTCCGCGGAGACGCTGCTCGGAGCGTGGCGGAGATTGACCGGAGAATCTATGGGCAGAACTTTGAGTTCATGGGTCGCCAGTTTGAGGGCGGGATCATGGACGAGCGGGGGATCAGAACGGAGGTGAGGGATGCGATCACCGAGCTTAAAGTCACCCACCTGCGCTGGCCGGGCGGATGTTTCGCCGACGCCTACAACTGGCGGGACGGGGTGGGCGACCGCCGTCCGTGCTATAAAAACCCGATGTGGGACAAGCCCATCCCCAATCTTGGCTTCAAGGCCCTGGGCGCGTCCATCCCGCCCGGGCCTCTTCACGACAACCGCTTTGGGACCGATGAGTTCATGCAATATTGCGCAACGATCGGCGCCGAGCCGTCCCTCACCGCGTCCATGGGCACTGACGGGCCGGACCCGGCCGCCGAGTGGGTGGCCTATGTGAGCGAAAAATTCGGGCCGCTCGCGGCGCCGGTCTGGAGCGTGGGCAACGAGCAGTGGAACCCGCTCGAGCATAACGGATGCTTTCTCCGGCCGGAACGGTATGTCAGCCGTTATGCCCAATGGGCAAAAGCCATGCACGCGCAGAACCGGGAGCTCAAGCTGGCCGCTTCCGGCGCCGATGAACTGAGCAATCCCGGCTGGAACCGCGTGCTGCTCCAGGGCCTGGGCCGGGAGGCGGATTATTTCTCCACCCATATCTAT
>CAIUDS010000614.1 GCA_903897985.1 uncultured delta proteobacterium | reverse complement strand
GACTTTAGTCGCGATTCCTTGCAAAGACCATTGGCTCATTGCCAATGGTCTTTGATCTCCTTCATCAGCGGCGCCTTGCTGTCAACGATCGTAATCTTCTCCGCCTCGGCCTGGCCCAGGCCCAGTTCGGCCCCGTAATAAATCTGCGCCTGGTCCCAAACGCTCTTGGTCACATAGGGCAGCTCGACCTGGTTCTCCGCGCCGTAGCGCTTGAGCACGGCCAGCGCCACCGAGTCGCACGCCACGCGGTCCTTTGAGGCGAGGATCAGATTGGACTTGCACCAGATGCTCGATTTCCTCCTCAGCCCGTCCGGCCCGCCATTAACCATAATCTCTATCGCGTCCACAATGTTGAGAGTCGGCTGCTTGGACAGGTTCAGCTCCGCGATCTTGGCCGCGATGTCCCGCAAATGCAGCGCGTTCAAACCCTTCTGGTTCCGGTCGTCCTTGTGACAGACCCCGACAAACGACTTCATGCAGCAGGTGAAATCCGCCCCGCCCACCCCGTGGTTCTTGAGCAAAGGCACATTGATGAAATGGTCGGCCTCGGCCAGAGCCTTGGGGATGCGGAAGCCCTCGGTCCAATATCGCTTCTTCGGATAAAACCGGACATACTCGCCGCGGTTCCACGGCCAGCCCGCGATCCCCTCTTCCCGGCACAGCCGCGCAAACCCCGAACTCACGAACGCCAGGTTCGGGTCAAGCATGGCCCGGTCCCCCACCATCGGGATCGCCCCGCGTTCCTTCACCAGCTTGATCACCGCGCGAACCACCTCCGGGTTGGTCGTGATCCGGCCGGGGTATTTGTCGCCGATCGCCGGGCCGCAGATGTTCGGCTTGATCATGACCTTCTGGCCCTTCTCGATCTCCTGCAAGCCGCCCGCCATCTCCACCGCCTCCCGCACCGCCCGCTCGATCGAGTCCGATAGCCCGACCATTGCCACCGTGGCTTTGGGCATGGGGGGATAAATGCGGGTGGGCGGCAACGGGTCCGGATTGTCCGCGCTCGCCTCCGCCGCCCAGATCCTGTCGAAAATGCCGCTGGAATAAAAACTCGCCGCGGCTCCCGCATAAGCCGCGGTCTTGATAAACTGCCGTCTGCTCAACCGGTTCATCGTTACCTCCTTGACCATGACTCATCTCATTTAAGCTTTGCGCCTACTCTGATTTTTAGTATAGCCGCTTGACCAACCCTCGCAAGCCCGAGGGTGCGGCGCTCGATGACTTGGACGCAAGGTTTTTAGAATGAGCGATTTCCTGCTAGAATATCAAAATGATAGATAACCAGATGGTTGAAAAATCAATTATTGAAATGATCAAGCGTTACTTGTCGAGCCTGAGCGCGGAAGGCATTCACTCGCAACAGGCCATTCTCTTCGGCTCTTATGCGCGAGGACGGGCGGATCAGGATAGCGACCTGGACCTGATTGTTATCGCGCCGGAACTGGATGGAGAGCGAACCATCGAGCTGGTGGAAAAACTATGGAGGATCGCCGGAACGGTTGACAGCCGAATCGAGCCGATCCCGTGCGGCCTGGAAGAATGGAAAACCGACACCGGCCGCCCCATCCTTGAAATCGCCAAAAAAGAAGGAGTGATGATTCAGAATTGAGCTTGCCGAGCTAACCAAGGGCCGCAGCCACTCCTGCTTGCCCGCTGTAGTCCCGCCTTGAAGCGGGACGAAGGAAGGGGCTGCGACAATAAAATTCAAATCAAGCTTCACCGCATCCTCCTTCGCTCTTGAAGGAGCTTCGGAGGACAGGAAGGCGCAAAGGACGCTGAGAATTTCAGGAATTTTCTGGTTTATATTTTTTTATGATCCAGTCCAATTGGCCATGGTAATCATCAAAAAGGAGTGATTCGGCGGAAACCCTGGTACTATTTGCGCCAGCTTTATTGAAAATATCAGACAATTCTCTTGTAGTCCTGCTCCAATAGCCTTCCTTATGAAGCTGCCAATAAACCAATTCGCAAAAAACCGCATCAGCTACCATCAAATGAGTTATCTCTGGGCGATTTTTTGGATGGTCATCATCATCCCTGCCGTCATAATCTTCATCGAGATAAACCAGATCATCTCCAATCAGTTCAGTCCCGTGGACGATATCATTTCTCAGTTGGTAAAAATCATACCCCCAGCATGCGATTGCAGAAGATTCGATTTCCGTCCCGTTGACTTCTCTTTTCTCTTTCTTGAACTTGTCGGTAGCGATAAGTTTATTGAGCTGGCCAGAAAAATATTTAGACTTTCCATCCTCTGGAAAATCCAGTAGAATTTCAAAGGCTGTCGTCATCATCACAATCTTTTGAGACTCTGAAAAATAATCGCGCCTGACATGAACCAGCCAGAACCATTGAATGCTTCTCATAAGTCTGTTCCTATCTTGCGGGCTGGCACCGCGGAAAAAGGAATCAAATACCTCGAGGATTCCTGGGACTGTTTCATGCCAATTTTTCCTGCACATCGGCCTTTTCGGCCAGAAAAGAGGACGCGATAGAATTCTGTCCTCGGGCTTGAAATCATGCGTAAACAGTTCGAATTTTTGTGCGTTTTCGGGCGGATGAAAGAAGACCAAATCCCCAAAAACGGCGCTAAAATAATAGGCGTTTGCGCATTGAGCTAATAACTCCATTTCTTGCGCATTTTTCGGCTTGAAATCGAGATCATCTTTATAGCAAACAGTTATGGTATCCACCGGCCTATTGCTATCGTCCTTGAACATTCTAAAGAATTTATCCAGCCAATTATAGAACTCACAGTGAGCAGGAGAGTTGTCGCTTTGTCTAAGCTTTTGGTAGGGAGCCAAGGTTACCGGGCCGATGGAAATCTCCTCCTCCAGCCCGGCCCACGGGAGGAATGCAACTTGCTGAACTTTTTCCTCGCTGGTATCCATTTCAGAACAATTTTACTGGAAATTGATAAGCAATCAATCTTTGCGACCTTCGCGCCCTTTGCGGTAAAAAAGCACTGCTGCTGTTTGGTCTGGCCAAACAAAAGTGCAATTTTTGCATAGCTCTGTAATCCATTGAATTATAAGCGGAAAAATTATTTTTGCATTTTTTGTTTGGCGTAGGTTGACAAATCTGTTCCTGAAGTCTGAAGTCTAAGGTCTGAAGTCTGATTGTTAATTCAGGGACTTAGAAGCGATTTTGGTCTGAAAAAGCTATGTAACATTCTTCCTATATATAGGGGGACCTCGCGATTTTTACCCCTAGCAGGTTGTTGAAAAAGTCGAATTGTTGAATCCTTTTTCATCAAATTGCGTCTTAACATAAATTTGATTTAGAAGGAGGAGTTGAATGCGGGGCAAAGAAGACAGGCAGGCGAGCATG
>CAIUDS010000613.1 GCA_903897985.1 uncultured delta proteobacterium | reverse complement strand
CCTGGATCCCGCCTGCGGGTCTGGATCCTTCCTGGTCGGAGCCTTCCAAGAACTGCTCGATCACCACTTGGACTGGTATTCAAAGCATGATCCGGATAAGTGGCGCAAAGAAATGGAAAAATGGCCGGATGGACAGATGGTGCTCAAGACCAAGGAAAAAAAGCGCATCCTGCTAAACAACATCTTCGGCGTGGATATAGATTCCCAGGCCGTGGAAGTGACCAAGCTGAGCCTGCTCCTTAAAATCCTAGAAAACGAAACTAAAGAATCGCTTATCCAAATGAACCTCTTCGGCGAGCCCGCCTTGCCCGATCTGGAGAGCAATATTAAATGCGGAAATTCTCTGATCGGCAATGACTTTTATAAAGATCAGCAGATGAGCTTTTTCGATGATGAAACTCGATACAAAATCAATGCCTTTGATTGGAAAAGGAACTTTTGGGATATTTTTGAAAAGGGCGGTTTCGATATCGTTATCGGCAATCCCCCCTACGGGTACATGATTCCGGACATCGAAAAGGATTATTTCTCTAAAAGATATTTAAATCAAGATTATCAGAAAGACCTGTACTTGCTATTTCTTGAAAAATATTCCTCTTTGTTGAAAACCAATGGGCTTCTTGGAGTGATCGTTTCCAATACTTGGATGTTGAGCATTACTTTCCAGAATATAAGGAAATACGTGACCAACGCTTTTAAATGGGAAAGAATATTAACTCTCCCCGAGAAGGTTTTTAAGGCTACAGTTGATACCCAAGTGCTTATTTTTAAAAAAGCCCCATTTGATGACAATTGTGAAGTCAAGATAGATATTAGATGGTCTGGTAAAATTTCTAGTCACCAGGTTCTTTCTGGCGAGTACATTCCCAAAGATGGCTCACCCATCAATATCATTGCCTCGCAAGAAGCTAAGAAATTATATAAAAAGATAGTGCAGTCTTCTCTGCCCTTATCCGAATACTGTAAAGTCTTTAACGGAGTGAAGCCATTCGAGGTAGGAAAAGGTAATCCTCCGCAAACAAAAGAAATAGCTCAAAATCATCCCTATGTATCAGATAAAATGCCATCTGATTCTAAGAAATGGATGCCCTTATTAAGGGGCACATTTATACAAAAATATAGGCTTTTATGGAGCAAGAACTATTATATAAAATACGGCCCTTGGTTAGCGGCACCAAGAGATCCCTCTATTTTTGAAGCTTCAGAAAAGATCATGGTTAGGCAGACGGGGGACTCGATAATAGCCACAATCATTGGAAAAGGATTTGTCGCGCGCAATAATTTGCATATAATTCTTCCTTCAAAAGCTGATGTCAATCTGCGTTATATCCTAGCAGTAATGAATTCCCAATTGATGGATTTTTGCTATGTCCAGATAAATCCAGAAAAGGGAGAGGCTTTGGCAGAAGTCAAGCTAAGGCATGTTGAACAATTACCAATTTATAAATTTAATTTCTCCAACCCTTTCGAAAAATCTCGGCACGACCAGATTGTTTCCTTAGTTGACCAGATGCTGAAATTGAATAAGCGCCTATCCCAGGCCAAGACTCCGGATGAACAAACCCGTCTAGAGCGCGAGCTCAAGGCAACGGATGACCAGATTGACCGGCTGGTATATGAGCTTTATGGACTAACCCAAGAGGAAATCGCTATTGTGGAGCAATCGTATGCAAAATAGCCAAGTTAATGATGCATCTATAACGGAATTAATTGGAATGCATGGGCACCTATTGGAAGAGGCTTGCGCCGAGGTATTCAAATCCTCGGATAAAATCATGTTGGAAACCAACAGATATCCTATTCTGGATCACAAAGGCGAAGAGACGGAAATAGACATCGTCGCAAGGTATTTTAATCACATGGGATTAGGATGTTTTCTCCTCATTGAGTGCAAGCGAGAAGACCCGAATTCAAAGCGATGGATATTTATGGAGCCTGATAATAATTCCCGTAAGGATTCGGGGATATTGGGCTTAAGTAAGAAGGATAATGCACCAAATGGAGACTGGTCCAAATTCCGGCCGGATTTGACTATAGGTCCCTCAATGGGGCGGTATGGAGCTTGCTTTTCCTTGAGAAGAAAAACAAAAAAAGAACCAGGAGCAGATGGTTTTACCATTGATAAGGAGCCGATCTATTATGCCTGCCGCCAATTAATGCGCGGTTACTGCGGGTTCATAAAGGAGGCGATGGATAAATTCAATATCAATAAGAAGGGACACCATGCTGTGAACCGATATGCATATATACCGATCATTATAACCACTGCAAATCTTTCGGTTTTCGAATATGATAAAAAAGAAATAGATTTGGCGTCAGGCCGACTCAGAAAGCCTGGCATTAGCAAGGAGGTCCATTGGCTCTTATATAGCTGGTCATCCGATTTGATCTCTGATTTCGATACGACCTCTAGGGAAGATGACGAACTATGGCCCAAGGAACTCAAATACTGGAAAGAATGGAGTATTATAATCGTGAATGCCAATCATTTGAATGAATTTATCGACGGTTTCTATGTCCGGTGAATTCAAAACCCCAATGGCATTTGCGTTCTTTGCGTCCTTTGCGTTCTTTGCGGTAAAATAAAATTCTCGGATTGGCCCAACCCCTGACCACTGATCCCAGTCTTATGCTCGCAAGAGGTAATTGAAAATAATCTGGCGGGCTTCCTGGCCCGAAAAGTAGTAGCCGATGGACTGGTCAAAAAGTTTCTGCAAGGTCATTTGATAGGTGTTGAACTCGCGCAGGCGCTCGCGGCTGATGAAGACGGTGGCGGTCTCGGCCTGGTCATAAAACTTGGGGTCGTCCAGATCGCTCTTGGAATAAACGAGGACCACGGCCACACCCTTGACGGAAGGGTCGGGGATTTGCTCGAGGGTCTGATCCATGATCCGGAACAGGTCCAGGCCGAAAGTGTCCAGGGCGTCGGTCATTCTCCCCGGCTCGGTATCCGGGAAATAGGGCAGCCGGATATTGATCTTGGCCACCACTCCCAGGTACCGCGCCTCCGGATCCGGCATTTGCGGATTGGACCACAAACCCACTCCGCCCAAGGGCGTATGGCTCAGGTCCATGATTTCAAAACGCTCGGATTTGAGCTCATGCTGAATCCGGCCGACCATGGCTGCCAGTTCCGGCTGATACTTCTGCGCCAGGTCTTTCCCGGTCCCTGAGTATAGATAAGCAGGAGTAAGATAGAGAGAGGGGTTCTGCGAACCCTTGGCCGGCTCGCTTTGCGCTTGCGTGGCCGTGGCCAGCGCCATCACAACTAAGATCGCCGTCGTTGAAACTTCTTTTCCCAGTTGCCTCATTTTCA
The DNA here is from genome assembly GCA_903897985.1 of uncultured delta proteobacterium. GTDB lineage: Bacteria > RBG-13-61-14 > RBG-13-61-14 > RBG-13-61-14 > DRUE01 > CAIYYW01. The sequence goes on along the minus strand of CAIUDS010000613.1, from coordinate 3,047 downwards.
CTCCTTCCAGTCTTTAGGATGCGCCCCGGACCCGCGGCGATTTATATTTTCATTGCCTAAAGCGATCCCTAAGGTGTTGATTTATAAAGAGGTTATGAAAAAAGGAGAAAAAATGGCGCTTTTGTCATTCCCGCGAACGCGGGAATCCAGGCCTGTCCCCGTGAAAGCTTGTCCTCGACCCGATCGGGGACGGTAATACAGAGAGCATGTCGTTCCCGCGAAAGCGGGAACCCAGGTTGATTTGAGTCTGGGTCCCCGGTCCAGACCGGGCACGACAGAAAACTGGATTCCCGGTCAAGCCGGGAATGACGGCATGGGCCATGGGCGCAGGCCCTTATGGTATTAGAGGCCTCTTCTGCTGGCGAGGATATCAGTGATTTCCTTGAATTTATCCTGGAAAGTCTGGTTATTGGGTTCCATTTTGATGGCGAGTTGGAGGTTGATCTTGGCGCCCTTGTAGTCCTTGTTCGCGATCGCGGTTTTGGCCATCTTATAATATTTTTTGGCCAGGGGCGATTGGCCCTCGTCTTCCTTTTTCTCGGTCGCTTCCTTGAGCAGGCGCAGGTCGAAGCGGAGATATTTCTCGCGCTCCGGCCCGTTCACGAGCTTGCTGTAGAACGCCCTTTTGTCCGGGTCGGAAAGCACCTTGTAGGCCTCGCAGACCCGTTTGAAAATCTTGTTGACCTTTTCCTGAATCTCCGGCGGCTCGCTGAAATATTTGTCCGGGTGATAAATCCGAGAGCCGTCAAAGTAGGCCTTCTTGATGTCCTCTTCAAACGCCATCTGGTCCACTTTCAGGATCTGGTAATAATCCAGGTCGTCAATGACCTTGTACAGGGAATTCAGCTGCAGTTTGAACTTCTCGTCAATCATGCCCGCGCATCCTCCCTTATTGCGGCAATTCCGCGCTCGGCTTCAAGGTGGCGACTTCCTCGCCCTTGCCGCCGTGCTCCTTTTTCAGCCGCTCAATCTCTTCCTTGCTCAAGCCGCCCGAAACCGTCAACTGCACCGATTGCGCCTGCCCCGAATCCTTGTCCTTCGCCGTAACATTCACGATCCCGTTGGCGTCTATCTCGAAGGTCACCTCGATCTTGGGCTCGCCCTTGGGCGCGGCCGCGATGTCCGCCAGCCGGAACTCGCCCATCAGCTCGTTCGACTCGTACATCTTGTTCTCGCCCTGGTAAATCTTGATCCGCACCGCGGTCTGGTTCTCGTGGGTGGTGGTGAAAATCCGGGACGATTCGGTCGGGATCGGCGTGTTGCGCTCGATCAGCGTGTCCATCAAGCCGCCCGCGGTGGCGATGCCCAGGCTCATGGGCGTCACATCCAGAAGCAGCGCCCCGGCCTTGCGCTCGGTCAGCGTCGAAGCCTGAATGCCCGCGCCGATGGCCACGACCAGTTCCGGATCAACATTCGCCTGCGGGTCCTTGAAGAAATAATTCTTCACCGCGTCCTGAATGATCGGGCTTTTGGTCGGACCGCCCACCAGGATCAGCGCGTCAAGGTCCTGGACCGTGAGCCGTCCGTTCTGGAGCGCCTCGTCGCAGACCTTGAAGGTGCGCTGGATCAGGTCCAGGATCATCTGGCCGAAATAGTTCCGGTTGATCGTGTAATCCAGGTCTTTCGCCCCCTCCATCGTCTCCATGATCCCCGAGACCTGGATGCGCGTCTCCAGTTTATCGCTCAACTCGATCTTGGCTATTTCCGCGGCGTTCTTCAGCTTCTGCAAAGCCATCCGGTTCGAGCGGATGTCCAGGTCGTGCTCGCGCATGAACCGCTCGGCGAAATAATCTATCAGCCGGTCGTCAAAGTCGTCTCCGCCGAGGAAGGTGTCGCCCGCGGTGCTGATCACCTCGAACACATCCTCGCCCACCTCCAGGATGGAAATATCGAAGGTGCCTCCGCCCAGGTCATAGACCGCGATCTTCTGCTTCAGGCCCTTGCCAAACCCGTAAGCCAAAGCCGCGCAGGTCGGCTCGTTGATGATCCTAAGCACATTCAGTCCGGCGATGGCGCCCGCGTCCTTGGTCGCCTGCCGCTGCCCGTCATTGAAATTGGCCGGGACCGAAATCACCGCCTTGTCAACTTCCTCCCCCAGATACGCCTCCGCGATCCGCTTCATCTCCATCAGGATCATGGCGCTGATCTCGGGCACCGAATAGTCCCGCTCCCGGATGCTGATCCGCACGCCCTGGTTCGGGCCTTCCACGATCTTGTAAGCCACCACGGCCATGGCCTTCTTGACCTCCGCGGAAAAGAACTTCCGGCCGATCAGACGCTTGGCCGAATAAACCGTGTTCTCCGCGTTCTCGATCATCATCTTCTTCGCGGCATTGCCCACCACCCGGTTGCCGTCCGGAAGGAAACTCACCACCGAGGCCTGAATCAGCCGCTGGTCCGGACCGGGAATCGCGATGGGTTTGCCGTCCTTGACAAAGGAAACACAACTGGTGCTGGTTCCCAGATCTATGCCTACTGCTCTTCCCATTCTATTCCTCCTTGCCAGTCTCGAATGAATTATATTATCATATCCCCCAGCGTCTGGCAACAAAATCGCGCCGGGACATTCTTGTTAGTGCGGCGGGACATTCTTGTCCCGCGACAACGTTCTATCGCCGCAACGCTTCCTTTACAAAACTCCCAAACACCGGCCGGTTCTCGGGCTTCGCGCCGATCAAGCGATAAAGCGCGGACACCTTGGGCGTCGCGACTTTCCAGGGAATCTGGTCAGCCTGTTTCAAAAGCGCGTTCGCCTCGTTTTTCAGCTCGGCGCGTTTGGCCGCATCTTCGGTTCCCATATACTCGAGCGCCTTGAGCGAAGCCTGCCCGAACAGGCTGAGCTTCTGGCTGGCCGGTTCCAGTTCATGCCAGAGTCTTTGGTTTTCCAGCCGGGCCAGCCCGGTCGGGTTGTTGGCATATCGTTCGAACTGCTGTCGCAGCCCTTCTTTTTCCTTCTGGTAATTGCCTGAGGCGTAAGCGGCCCAAAAGGCGTCAATCTGCTTCTTCACCGGCAGCGTGGCAACGCTCCGGCTCGGGAACATGGGATG
>CAIUDS010000612.1 GCA_903897985.1 uncultured delta proteobacterium | reverse complement strand
GTTCGGGCGCGAGCGGCTTATCTTGGTCCCAATGTTCCAGGTCCTTGCTTACGGCATAGAATAACTGGTTGGGATGCTTGGGATCGTCGCCCCAGGAGTTGGAGGTGAGATAAAAGGTATCGCCGATTTGGGTGAGGTTGGGCGAGCACATGCCGCCCCAGCCGCCGTCCTCCCCGCGCCAGATGAAGAGCGGGTCGGAGAAAGTTTTAAAGTCCCTGGTCTTCACGCCCGAGACCCGGCAGCGGTATGAGCCGGCCTCAAAATAAAATGCCGAGAAAAAAATGTAGAAGTTCCCGTTGAGATAGGCCGCGGTCGAGTCCTTGATGGACCAGTCCCCATGACGATAGACCGGGTTCTTGAGGTTCTGCCAGTCAAGGAAAGGTTCCGCGCCGATTGCCGAAACCGCGACCAGCGCCAACCCCGCCATCATCAAATATTCCCAAACCCTTTTCATGATTCCTCCTCTTGGCACGCCTTCATTTTAACAATTCCGGCCCGGTCAATCCAGTTTTGTAGTTTTAGTTGACGGAATCCGGTTGGAAAGATATTCTGGGGGCGAAATCTTGCGGAGGTAAAATGAAATGAAGAGACTGTTGGTGGTTCTGATGAGCTTGTCCATAATTTCCGCGTCGTGCGCCCTGGTCACCCCGCGGGCAATGCGCCAAGGCTGGCAGTGGGACGGGGTGTTGCGGGTGATGCCCAATTCCATGTTCGAGCCGCTGACCAAGGCCGCGGAAGCGGCGCCGTCGCAGGCGACTCCGGCGGCGATGCCTGCGGCATCCCTGCGCGAAGAGTTATCGCTGGAAGGGGCCTGGCGCTATCAGCCGGACGCGGACCTGAAGGGCGAGGCGGAAAAATGGTTTGCGGTTGAGTTCAACGACTCGGGCTGGAAGGACATGAAGGTCCCGAACAATTACAGCATTGACGATCCCTCGCTCAAGAATTTTTACGGCCCGGTCTGGTTCCGCCGGAGCTTTCAGCTCCCCCAATCTTTCGACGGTAAAAATCTGCGGCTGAATTTCGAGGGCGTGGATTATTTCGCCAAGGTCTGGCTGAACGGCGAATTGCTCGGCGAGCACGAGGGGTATTTCAATCCTTTTACTTTTGACATCAGCAAGAAAATAAAACCGGACATGAATGTCCTGGTGGTCGCGGTCACCAATCCCTGGGACTATTCGATGGAGCAGTCCGAGGCGCTCTGGGTGCACATGGCCGAAAAGATCTGGCCCAAGGGCATCTTCAGCTACCACGACTCGCGCATGGGCGGGATTGACAACTCGGCGAAGGACGCGCAGAGCTACGGCACGGGCGGAATTTACCGGCCGGTGAAAATCGTCGCCACCGGAGCGGCCGCGATTGACTGGGTCCTCATCTCTCCGAAACTTTCGGACAATTACACCAAGGCCGAAGTGGCATTTGATGTGTTCGTGACCAACTTCACGGGAAAAACTCAGGATGCGATCATCCAAATCGAAACCGCGGGAGAAAATTTCAGCGGCTACCAGGATTCCCTTTCCGCAAAAGCAACCCTGGCCCCGGGCGCTAACAAAGTTCGCCTTATGCTCAAGGTCGCGGACCCCAAACTCTGGTGGCCATACAGTCATCCGGAATTGGGCAGGCCCAATCTTTATCGCGCCAATGTCAAGGTGGCGGTGGGAAAAGATGTGTCCGACCAATGCTCGCACCTGTTCGGCCTCAAGGAGGTGAAGCTGGAGGAAAGCGGACCGGAGGCGTTCATCTGGCATGTGAACGGCAAGCGCAT
>CAIUDS010000611.1 GCA_903897985.1 uncultured delta proteobacterium | reverse complement strand
TCTTTCACGATCCCGAGCATCCGTCTTATATTGTTTTGCCGGTGATCCCCAGGTAGGGGGCGAAAGATAAGGTTCAAAATTGTTCAAGACGGTTCAAGGTTGCTGAACCCGGAAATTATTTTACCGCTTCCACTTCCAGGCGCATGGACGGGATCACGGCCAGGCCGTCCTCCAGCGGCCGCATCACCAGATAGGACTCAACCACCGCGGCGATAAAGGTTTCACGGTGCTGCTCGGGAATGCACTCCAGGATGGGCAGCCAGGTGGTCCGGATCCAGGCCGCCATCCCGGCCCGGCCTTTTTGAATGATCTGCCTGGGCACGAGTTCCACCCGGAGCGGCCGCAGCCCTGATTCCGCGAGCCAGACTTTGTACTCCTCGGGACTGAAAAAGCCATAAGGAAACTTGAAATTCCGAAACCCGTCTTTCCAGCGCGGGTCGCCGATCACCCGGGCAATGGCCGGGGCGATGGCCGCAAGGTTTCCTTTGCCCGCCATCTGGAGTTGAACCTTGCCGCCCGGCTTCAGGCTTTGATAAATCCCCTTGAGCACGGGCCGGTGGTCCAGGATCCAGTGGAGCGCGGCATTGGAAAAAACCAGGTCAAATTTTTCCTCAAAGGCGATCGCGCTCGCGTCCATCACCTCGAACGACAGGTTCGGCCACTGGCCCGCGGGAAATTTCTCGCGCGCAAAAGCGATCATCTCCGGCGAGCTGTCAATGCCGAGGGCCTTGCCCCGGGGCAAAAGCTTTGCGAGTTCCGCGGTGATCTTGCCGTCCCCGCAGCCGAGGTCGAGCACCCACTCGTCGCCGCGGAGCCGCAGCTTCGAAATCGCGTCCATCGCGAAGCGCCATTGCGCGCTCGAATGCTCGGCATAATCTTCGGGATTCCATTTGGCCATTCGCCCGAAGATATACCACGGGATGGAAATTTCAAGGCGTTTGCGTGGTAGCGTATTATTTTTTGTGTCAGGGGGTAAAATATTGGGCGCCGCTCAAATAGAGTGGTAAAAACCAAACTAAAGGAGGGCGCCGGTCTTGCGTCTAATTACCAACCTAACGGAAGCGATGAAGGCAGTCAGCTGGTTTGAGCAGGAAGGAGACTGCGCGGGAGGCGATGAAGGAGTTCTGGGAAGGTCGGATGAACAACGCGATTGACCGGTGCCTGGATGAACTCGGCCGCAAAGCCGAAGCCGAGCCGGGCCGGCGCAATGGCTTCTACGGCCGGTGGCTCTCCCCCGAACGGGGCCGGCTCGAACTCGCGATCCCGCGCACGCGTCGGACCCGCGGCATTAAGCTCTTGGGCGGCCTGGCCGGACCCAAGCGTGATCCTGGCCGCATTCTGCCTGGGGCTGAGTACCCGCAAAGTGGGCAAGGCCCTGCTTCACAGCAAGCCCCAAGATTCCTTTTGCCACAAAAGGGTTGACATGATCGCTTCCCTATCCGCGATTGACATCTTTTTACGATTCGTGATATAGGCATCTGGCAGGATCGTCCGGGAGGGTGACCATGAAAAGATTTTTTGGCGCGGGCTGGATGTTGGCCGCGGCTTGTGCCTTTTGGGCTCAAGCTGCCGCGGGCGCGGGGATCAATTATGAGAGCGGGTGGACGCAGAATCTGGCGGGCTGGAAATTTCACCTGGGCCAGTTGGAAAACGGCCAGAGCGCGTCGCTGGATGACTCTCAAGGGGAGCAGGTTTATCTCCCGCATACGCTCGAGCTCGAGCCGAGGACTTATGGGCCAGGCAAGAGTTATTATCGGGGGGTGGGTTGGTACCGGACCTCATTTTCAATCCCGCCCGCCGCGGAAGCAGACAATATCATCGTCGAGTTTGACGGCGCCATGGCGGTTGCGGAGGTCTGGCTCAACGGCGAATACCTGGGCAACCATCTGGGCGGGTTCACCCCCTTTGCCTTTGAGCTCTCCGGCAAAGCAAAAATCGGGCAGCCGAATCTGCTTGCGGTCAAGGTGGACAACCGGCGGATGGAAGTCCCGCCGGACGGCCTCAAGGCCGACATTGATTACCCGCTCTACGGCGGGCTTTACCGCGCGGTGCGGGTAATCGGCCGCGAGAAGATTTTTGTCGAGGACATTTTCATCAACACGCCGGAAGTTTCCAAAGCGTCGGCAACCATCAAGACCTCCCTCAAGATTCAAAACACCTTGGGCACGGCCGTGAGCTTTCGGATCCTTTCCCGGGTTTTTACCAAAGACGGTTCCCCGAATTTGCTGGAGACGAAATCTGAGGCGTTGACCGCAGAGGCGGGCAAGGAGATCAGCCTGACCCAGCAGGGGGTGATCGAGAATCCGGCGCTATGGTCTCCGGACCATCCCAATCTCTACCGGCTGCAGGTCAGCATCTTGGATCCTGCCGGCAAGGCGATCGGCTCCGCCTCGACCCGCTTTGGCATCCGGTCGTTCCGATTCACTCCGGACCGGGGATTTTTTTTGAACGGCGAGCCCCTCAAGCTGATCGGGTTCAACCGCCACCAGTTTTATCCCTACCTGGGCAACGCGGTCCCGGACCGGTACCAGCGCTTTGACGCGGAGTTGATCAAGAACAGCGGCGCCAACTTTGTCCGGCTCAGCCATTATCCGCAGTCGCCCGCGTTTCTCGATGCCTGCGACGAGCTTGGGCTGATGGTCTATGAGGAGTTGCCCGGATGGCATTATCTGGGCGATGAAAAATGGAAAGGGCTGGCTGAACAGGCGCTCCGCGAGATGATCTTGCGGGACCGGAACCGGCCGAGCGTGATCCTCTGGGGAGTGCGGATCAACGAATCAAAGGACGATCCGCCTTTCAACAACCGGCTTAACGCGGTCGCGCATGAACTCGATCCGACGCGGCCGACCACGGGCGCGCGCATGGTGGGGAACTGGAGCAACTACTTTGAGGATGTGCTTTCGCTCAACGATTACACCGTGACCGGGATCGAGGTCCCGTTGGACAAGCCGTTCCTCCTGAGCGAGACCGTGGGCGTGAACTATCAGGCCTCCCGCGGCGCCAAGCCCAATCGCGTCCGCACCTATGTCGAATGGCACCTGTTCCTGCTTAACCAGGTCTTTGCCGACCCGCGCAATTCCGGCGAGGCAACCTGGTGCATCGCCGATCATGTTTCGTTCCAGATCGGCGGCGGGATCGTGGCGCTCCAGCTCGCGGTGTTCAAAAACCTCTGGCATTGGGGAGTCGTTGACGCCTTTCGCATTCCCAAGGAGACATTTTATGTCTTTCTTTCTCAACTCAGAACCGAACCCTTTGTTCATATTCTCGGCAACTGGGATGAGAACGCGATGCGCAAGGTGATGGTCCTCCATAACTGCGATCAGGTGGAACTGGTCTTGAACGGCCGCTCGCTGGGCAAACAAGGGCCGGATAAATTTTTATATCCGAACAACTGGATCAAGAATGAAAGCAGGGTCACTTCCCTGATTTGGGGCAAATCCGGGGTCAAGCCGGTCAAGTCGGAACTTCCATACTCGCTGCCCCATCCGCCCGCCACTTTCGAAAATGTTCGCTATGAGCCGGGCGAGTTGAGCGCAAGATGTCTTGTCCGCGGAAATGTCGTTGCCGATCATACCTTGCGCACGCCGGGAAAACCCGACCGCTTTGTGCTCGAGCCGGACTATTCGGAAATCCTCGCGGACGGCTCGGACATGACCCGCGTGGTGGTCAAGCTGGTGGATGCGAACGGCACGGCGCTCTCGAATTCAGAGGCCTCCTTCAAGATCAACTCCAGCGGACCGGCGCGAATTCTTTCCGACCGAAACCCGAAGCTGGAAGCCGGACAATCAGCTTTCTTTGTGCAGTCAAGCTCGCTTGAGCCGGGCGAAG
>CAIUDS010000610.1 GCA_903897985.1 uncultured delta proteobacterium | reverse complement strand
ATGACCGGGCTGGTGGTGGTGCTCACGGGCGCCTGGACCGGGCCCGGCCACATCGGCGGCGCGCAGCTGACCGCGAACGCCTTCTCACAGGGGCTCGCGCCCTTCAGCGGAATCGTCAATGCCGCGTTCCTGGGAAAACTGCTCGTCACCATCGGCGTGATCCTGTTCGCATACTCGACCGCCATCTCCTGGTCGTATTACGGCGACCGCTCCTTCGGTTATTTATTCGGACTCAAATCCGTGGTCCCCTACCGCTACGCTTTTTGCTTTTTCCTGCTGGTGGGCGCCAGCATCAAGATTGACCTGGTCTGGAACCTCTGCGATGTCCTGAACGGCATGATGGCGCTTCCCAATTTGATTGCGCTCTGGCTGTTGGCCGGGGTGGTTAGAAAGGAAATGAAGGAATATCAGCCTCTGATTCCGCAGTTTGACCGGGAAGTGAGCGGCAGAAAATGAACTCCGTAAATGGGGCTCGGCGCTTCTTGCCCAGACTTGGCGCCCCATCACGCCGTCCTCCGGTCGGCAGCGATTCCTGGAGTCCGCACTTACTTCGGGCGATATCAGTTGCCCACCTGGAAATCATCCACACTGAGCGATCCGTAAAAACGGGCACACAAGCACACATACCAGTATTTGGCATAAGTGGAGATCTTGGGATCGGTCAGGCTGACCGAGAACAGGGTGTTGTGAGAGGCGTCCAGGATTTTGGCGGTGGCGCGGTCGGTCTGGGTATTGATGACCATTTGTAAATACTTCCCAACCGGGCCTCCCAGCTGAGCGGAGGTAATTTTCTTATCAACGGTCTTGCCGTTTGCTCTCAGCGTCAAGGAATAATTATTCGGTCCCTCATGGGTATTGTAATAGCTGTTCCGCCAGAGCACGGCCAGGGCGTAATTAGTGGTGGCGGGAGGGACCGGCCATTCGGAGGATGCCGCAATACTCAGTTCATGATGGGAATTTCCGCTATGGTCGTCCGCGCTGTTCAGGAGGGGGCTGGTGATCTTGAATTCCGCGGTGACGATATCTCCGGTAACCGCATATTTTGCCCCGGCCATGGCGCAGGCCCGGGCCGTGTCACCGTTCGCCGGAGAATAAAGCTGGTTGCCGAGAATTTGAATATCGTTCAATGCGCCCATCCCGACTACCGGGTTCTTTTCCCAGCTGACGCCCAGGTCCGCGCTGTCGGCCCGGTCAAAATTGTCAAAGAAACTGGTCTCGCTCGGCCAACTCGTGATGGTCCAGCCGTAGGTTGCCGGGGTGGAATCCCAACTGCCATTGGCCGGGTTCTGCGCCTTGACTCTGAAAACATGCGCTCCGTCGGCCAGGTCAAGGTAACTCTTGCCTGATTTGCAATCCGCCCAATCCTTGTTGTCCAATTTGCATTTATACGCGCAATTCTTCTTATTGCAGGAAAAGGTAAAACCGGCGGTGCCGGAAACCGAGGGGTCGTCCGGCTGGCTGTCAATCACGGTGTCCACCGGCACTGAAGCCAAGCTGACTTCAAGACCCGGATCGTTCGCCGGCTGCTCCCTCCCATCGTCGCTCCCGGAATTTTGCATCCCGCACGAGCATAAGAACATCAACGCAAAGATTCCTCCGGCCCAGCCAAAATATTTCCTCATCGGATTGCCCTCCCTTTGGGAATTTCGATTCAGATCAAAATTTTGGACCTTCCCGTGATCCCCGGCAAATCCCCTCCCGGCCTTTTGTGGGCCCGGCCAGATCCCAACCACAAACTGCAAACGACAAACTTTTCGCGGGCTATCTCATCTTCACCATCACCCAGAGGTCATAGGCGTCGGGATCGCCATCGTCATCGAGGGTCATGACCATGGTCTGTTTATCAGTGCTCATGATCCCGTGGAGCGAGGTCCGGCCGGAATTGGCGATCACGCCGTCCGCGGCCACCGTCCAGCCGGAATCGGTCCCGGGGAAGCAGGCGGCATCGCCGTCGCTATCCAGGGCTTCCAGGCAGGTCGCGTTGCCGAGACCATCAATATTCATTCTGATCCGGAACCAGCGGCCGTTTCCGGAGGACAGCGCATGCAAATACCAGGTCCCTTGCAGGTCCGCGGTTGAGAAGGGAATGGTCGAGGTCTTGGTGAGAATCACCAGACAAGGTCCTCCTTTGCCGTCTTTCACGGTGGCGACTCCCATGCTCTTGTCCAGACTCAGGGTCCCGTTAAGGGTGCTCTGGCCGGGAATGGTGATGGTCCCATTATTGGAAACCGACCAGCCGCTGATATCTCTGTTATTGCAGGAATGGGATCCGCCGGAATCCAGCCATTTCAGGCAGGTGGAGTTTCCGGATCCGTCAAATTGCCATTTGATATACTGCCAGCCGACCCATACGGTGGGGGTGTTCCCCGCGACCAGCTCATGGGAATACCAGGTCCCCTTGAGGTTGGCGGTGGAGAAATTGGTCCCGCCGGTTTTGAAGGCCACGGCCAGTTGAGAGCCTCCGCCGTCGTCGTCCATGGTGAATACTTTCATGTCCTTGGTCTTGGCCATGACCCCATGATAGCGCGCGAGGGTGGACTCGGTGACGATCCCATCGCTGGAAACCGCCCAGCCACTGAGCGGGCTAAGACAAGTACGGTCTCCGCTGCTGTTTTTATATCCGGTGCAGGTGGAATTGCCGGCATTATCAAAGGCCCATTTCAGCCAATACCAGCCGTTCCAATTGGGCGGGACGGCCGACACTAAAGCATGGACCGTCCAGTTCCCTGCCTGGTCCGCAATCGAGAACGAGAAAAACACCCGGGTCGGAAGGCTGCGGTTGATGGTGGTGCCGTCGCCGATTTGGCCGTACTCGTTATCCCCCCAACACCAGAGCGACTGATCGGACTTGGACGCGCAACTGTGGAGCCATCCGGTCTCGAACAGGTTCCAGCCGGTCCCGACCTTGGTCGGCTTGAGCGCGGGCGTTACGGTATTGCCTCGGCCGAGTTGTCCGAAATCGTTGCCGCCCCAGCACCAGAGCGAATTATTCTTCTGGCGGGCGCAGGTATGGAAAGCTGTCGCGAACACCTCCGACCAGGTGGCCGCGGTCCCGACCTTGACCGGGGAAGTTTTTGTCACGGTGTTTCCGATGCCCAGGGTTCCGTAGTCGTTGTATCCCCAGCACCAGAGCGTGCCGTCGGTTTTCCGGGCGCAGGTGTAGAGGTAACCGGCGGACACCTGGCTCCAGTCCTTATCCTTGCCGATCCGGGTCGGGACGGTCTTGTTCACCGTGGTCTTGTCCCCCAGTTGTCCGATGCTGTTGTCGCCCCAGCACCAGAGCGTGCGGCCGTTCTTGATCCCGCAGGAATGATCGCCGCCGGCGGAAACCTGTTTCCAATCCGTGGCCGAGCCGATCGGGATCGGGCTCTTGGCAATCGTCCCGGCCGCGCCATTATCCCCCAGCCGGCCGTCGGAGTCATACCCCCAGCACCAGAGCGTGCCGTTGGTCTTGAGCGCGCAGGTATGAAGCCCGCCGCCGTCAACCGCGGCCCAGTTGGTGTCGCCGTTCACCACCGTCGGAGCCACCCTCGCTGTGACGGTGGTCCCGTCGCCCACTTGGCCCTCGTCGTTCTCTCCCCAGCAATAAAGACTGCCGCTGTTCTTGAGCGCGCAACTATGGTATTCGCCGAGCGCGAGCGTTTTCCAGTCCAGGTCCGCGCCGATGTGGGTGGGGTAGCTCGCGGAAGCCGTGAGGCCGTCGCCGAGCTGTCCGTAGTTGTTCACTCCCCAGCACCAGAGCGCGTTGTTCGAGGCGATCCCGCAGACATGATGGTTGCCCGACGATAGGTCCAGCCATTGCGAAGGCACTGCTATTGCGTTCGCGCTCGCCTGAACCTCCATCCCGTTTCCATTGGGCTTGGGAAGAGAGACGGTTCCGGACTCGTCGCCCGGCGCGCAGCCGATCATGCCCGCGAACCCCGCGACTAATGCCGCCAGAAAAACTTTTTTAACCACCCTGTTCATCATTAACCTCCTGTGCCTGAATGTTTCGGAAACCTAACTCCCTGTGGTGTCGCCCGACCCGGCTTCCATTACCGTAGACGACCCCCTTTTTTCGAGGCTATCTCATCTTCACCATCACCCAGAGCGAATACTCGCCAGCCGTGTCTTCGTTCTTGGTGATCACGATGGTCTGCTTGTCGGCGCTCATGATGCCGTGGACGCTGGGTTTGAGGCTGTTGGAGACCACGCCGTCCGCGGCAATGGCCCAGCCGGGATCGCTGCCCCAGCAAGTGGTGTTGAGATCGCTGTCCAGGAAGGAAAGGCAGGTGGCATTGCCGGCATCGTCCAGGTTGATCTGGCAGCGCGACCAGAAAGCGAAGCCCGATTGCAATTGCTGGACATACCATTGGCCTTTCAAGTCTGTGGCGGAGAAGGGGATGGTGGTGGTCTTGACCAGGATCGCCAGCGCGTGTCCGCCGCTGCCGCCGTCGTTCAAGGTGGCCACGCCGAGGTTCTTGTCGAGGTTCAACAAACCGTTGAGACTCGGGACCGAGGATATGGTGACGATCCCGGTCTTGGACACGGCCCATCCGGCGGGGCTATTGTGCTTGCAGGAACTGCTGCCGCCGGAATTGAGGGCCTCCCGGCAGGTCGCGTTCCCGGCGCCGTCGAATTGCCATTTGATGTATTGCCAGGAGTGCTGGCTGGCGGTGTCTCCGGTCACCAGCATGTGCATATACCAGGTGCCTTTGAGGTTGGCGGTGGAGAAATTGGTACCGCCGGCTTTGAGCACCACGCCCAGGGACTTGCTGGCGCCGCTGTCCTCGTCCTTTGTGAACACGGAGAGGTTTTTGTTGCGCGAGGCGATTCCCTCGAAGTGCTGGGCGGACAGGGTGGTGGTCTCGGTGAAGGTGCCGTTGGAATTCATGGTCCAGCCGGTGAACGAGGTTATGGGGCAGGTGTGGGTGCCATCACTGTTTTTGTAGCCTAGGCAGGTGGAGGTCCCGAGTTCGTTGAAGTTCCATTTCAGCCAAGACCAGGCATTCCAGTTGGGCGGGTTGGCCGACATCAGGCTGTAGGCGGTCCAGGGGCCATTGAGATCCGCGGTGCGGAAACTGAACATGACCGGGCTGGGCAGGCTGCGGTTGATGGTGGTGCCGTCGCCGATTTGGCCGTACTCGTTATCCCCCCAACACCAGAGCGACTGATCGGACTTGGACGCGCAACTGTGGAGCCATCCGGTCTCGAACAGGTT
>CAIUDS010000609.1 GCA_903897985.1 uncultured delta proteobacterium | reverse complement strand
ATTTTCTTTTCTCCTCTTCCATAAACGCAATCCGGGGTTAACGCGGAATCAATTGAAGCCGCTTCTCCCTGAAATGCTGTGGCGCGGACATTGCGCAAGCGCAACTGGAGCGGGTCCGGCTGCGGGCCGGAGAAGAGCGGGTGGCCCTGGAAACATTTCTGATCGGGCCGGACAGCCGGCTGAGCGCGGCCCGGGACGGACAATTCGATGTGATCCTTTGCCACGATGTGATCGAGCACTGCCCGGACCCGGAAACCAGCGTCTCGGAAATGAAGCGGCTGCTCAAAAAAGGCGGCCTGCTTTATCTCACCACCCCCAACCGCCTCGGGCTGGCCTGGGTCCTCTCCGACCCCCACTATAAACTGCCCCTGGTCGCATTCCTGCCCAAGTTTATGGGCGACCCGCTGGTGAAGAAATTCCGGAAGATGGACAATGATGTGACGCATATGTTCACCCTGATCGGCTTGCGCCGGCTCTTCCGAAACGCCGGACTCAAAACCGTCTATTCCTATCCCGATGAAATCCGCGCCAAGATAAAAAGCCCGGAAAAAATTAAGTCGTCCTTCAAGGGCCGCGCCTTTGCCCTGCTCCATAAACTCGGCCTCGACCGCCTGCTTCCCCCGGCCATGCCCCTGCTCCACCTCTTCTCCAATACCTTCATCTTCATCCTCAAGAAAGATTAGCCGATGAAACCATTCCAGTTACCCTGCCAAGCGCATCGCGCCGCCGCATCACTTCCCTGATCCCCGGTTAATCAGAAGGTATTTGCAAATCCGATTCGTTGTAGCGTCAGGCTTTATGCCTGACTAGTCACCCACAAGGGGTGCCGCTACATGTTCTCAAGTCCCCCCCAATGGATTCCAAGGCCTCGGCAACCGGTAATTAACCGGGGACCAGGGCATCACTTGGCGCGAGGCCGTTTTCCGGCTAGAGTAGGGGCAGGAAGTTTACCGGAGGCGGTTTAATGGATTTTGATGTAGTAGTTGTCGGCGCCGGTCCGGGCGGCTGCGTGGCCGGCCGGGACTTGGCCCGAGCCGGTTTCCATGTGGGCCTGTTTGATTCCGACACCAGGGAAACCCTGGGCAAGACCATAATCATCGAGGCGGAAAAGGCCATGTTCGACCGGGTGGCCGTGGCCCGTCCGGGCGCGGACGAAGTCCCATATCATCCTCAGTCCGCGCGCATTTTTTCTCGCCGGGGCAAGGAGGCCTTTGAATTCCACCGCGAGATCCCGAGCTATGGAATCTATCTGGACCGTCTGGCGAAGCGGCTGCTGGCGGACGCGGAAAAGAGCGAGGCGGAATTTTTCGGAGGATACCGCGCAATGCAGCCGGTGATGACGGAAGGCAAAATCGCGGGCGTGGCTTTCGAGCATGGGGACCGGCGAGAGGAAGTGCGAGCAAAGCTCGTGATTGACGCCACCGGATTTAACGCGGCGCTGGTGAGGAAACTCGATCCGGGACTTGGGATTGAATTTGAGGAAAAGTCCGGCGACCTGGTGGTCGCGGCCAACCAGTTTTGCGAGATTGACCCAGGCAAAGCGGAACTGGCGGTGAGGACCGGGAAACGCCGCGACAACGAAGTCCAAAATTGCCTGAGCCCCTATGGATCATATTCCACGCAATACTCACACCTTTCGCTCGCGGACCGCCGCGCCTACATCCTGGTCGGGCTGAAAGCGGATTATGATATGCCCACGCCGTCGGAGTTGATCGAGCAATATAAGCGCGAACAGGGCTGGTTCGGCAAGCCGATCTACGGCGGCAAAGGCTCCATCCGCATCCGCCATTCGCTTGACCGGCTGGTTGCGGATGGGTTCATGGCCATCGGCGAGGCCGCGAGCCAGGTGATTCCGGCGCATGGCAGCGGCGTGTCGTCCGCGCTCTATGCCGGGCATCTGGCGGCAAAGGCGGCCATCCCGGCGCTCCGGAGCGGCAAAGCGGACACCGCGGCGCTCTGGCCCTATGCGCGGCAGTATCAGTCGGGACGCGGAGCGGTGCTTGCGACCTTGAGCGCGGTGCGGCTGATGGCGGACTCGCTCAGCGAGGACCGGCTTGCGACCATGCTTGAGCAGGGGATCATGGCGGAAGAGGACCTCTATAGCGCGTTAGTGCCGGAGTTCGCCTCGATTTCGCTGCGCACCCTCCCTCAAAGGATTCTCGGCTTTGCCAAAAATCCCGGCCTGCTCCGGCCCATGGCCCGGACCTTGAAAGCCGTGGCAACTCTTCGGTTCCATTATTCGAAATACCCCAAGACCTATGACCCGCAAGAATTCGCCGCGTGGAAGCAAAAGACTCAACGGATCTTCAAGTCGCTCGGATATTGAAAAGCCCGCTGGCCTCAGAGGCGGAGGTCCAGCTTTGCCCCTGGACTTCCCTGATCTTGTCGCGCCTTATGTTTAATGCTCAGACCGATCCCGCCGGTTCATTTCATTTTTTCCATATGAAAGGTTCCTTGGATATGAGCTTGAATGTTATTCTCAAAGCTCGCTTAGCATCTTTTTCATAAAGCTCCCATGGCATTTTGTTTTCTTTGCCTACCCTAGCGGCAAGGCTCTTTCCTGTCGAAGGCAATTTGGGGTGGACATACTGGACTCTGGCTTGCCTGAGCCAATGAAGATCATTTGCTTCCCTCTGAGTTAGAAGCCCCGCTTTCTGCGCTTTTTCGATGATGTTATAAAAAGTGGCTCTCGCCAACCATTTATCGGTCACGTCGTATCTGCTCCCCCCATTTGAAAGAATTACCTTCAGGCTCTCCTCAATAAAACATTGACACATCAACACGCAGCTTATAAGTTGGCCATTCACAAAATTACTTCTGGATTCTTCAAAAAGCTGGGTGACCAGCATTCCTCCATGAAATAAAATAAATCTATCCTGAGAGCCAAATTGTCTCGCCATATATTGTAGCCTAGTCACTCGCGCATTTAAAGATTTTGCATCTTGGTCAATAAGCCATTTCATGGGCTTCTTAGATGAAGTGGTCATGGCAGTTTCTTTATCAAGCGGGGCAGCCCCTGATATGAGACTTTTTTGCAATTTTTGCGCATCGAATCTTTATCCGATTCATTGACCTTTTTCTGCTTAATTTGTCAAAAATAGCAATTGTCAAGGTTTTGACCCCAGGAGCATCCGCTTGCTTCCTCTGTGTATTTAAGAGATTATTCATCCGAAGTTCTTCACTAAAGTTTCTTGTATACTTTGAGTTGCCTCTTGAAGGCGTATGCTCTTAGCCATGGCCGCATCTGTTGTATCATTGGGGCACTCGGTGATGATGGAAATCTGATTCAGAAAGCCAAGGTAGGCTACCTGAATTTGAACGATTTGCCTCGATGTAATACCGATAGACTTAAGTGGATTAGTAATAAGAGAGGTAACTACCCCTGCCAAACCAAACCCTCCAAAAGCAATCGCTTCCCACCGCTGAGTAACACAGGCGGTGATGAATGAAGCCGCAACAAGTAAGGCGCCGAAGACGAGAATACCGGTGTTAATCTTGGTCGAAGTATCCAAGGCGCGCGAGGCTCTGTTGAGTGTCTGATTAACTAACAATTGTATATCTCTGGCCTCAAATCCAGGGACAATACCGACTATCCGCTCGCTTTGGGTTTTCTGCGCATCGATAGCTTTCTGAGCGAAGTCTATTGCTTCCGTTATTTCTCGTCTATTATCTAAAATGGAGGATGTTGATTTGCTTTCCATTTTGAGGAGCATTGCGCGAAGATTAGTCAATCTGACCTTCGCTGATCTGGCCAACCAATAAGTGAATAACTTGTAGGCCATGGCCTGCGCGTCATTCTGAAGCATACCAGGTGGCTGATCTTTTACTAATTTGTAATAATGGCCAAATCTTGATCGCCAGCTTTTCGGAACGTTTGGCAAGGCTAAAAGATTAAGACGAGTCCCCAGAAGGCATATTGGAGACTCAGGGCGGAGCTTTCTAGTATTTTCGATAAGTTTTATTCCTATTTCGACACCCAGGCTGAAAATGTCAACAACCAGCGCATTTGACTTCTCATGCGCCAGCATGGCAGTTGCTTCTTCTGCAGCACGGGCGATTGAAACAGTCGTGACTCCGTTGCTTTGACTAAAGGCAGCTGCAATCGCCGCAGATGACGCAGAATCAGAGTCGGCCACGAGGATATCCAGTCTCGGTTCGGGATCAGCCATTGGTCACCATCCTAATTAAATCTTTGGGGGGGCAGCCCCGGACATGAGACAATCTTTTCGCAAGCCAAAGGGGTCAAAGCCAAAGGAGCCAACGGGGTCAGGCTTTGACATTTGATATTTCCCGCAATTTTTGCGCTGCGAGCCTGCATAAAATTCAATGGCCACCTCTTCCCATCGCTTCCCCTCTTCTCGCCTATTTAGGGGCTTCTCAAATTTACTGCTTGATAAATCAACTCTTGGTCAAAATTATGCCGGTGTTCTAAGCCGTTGTCAAACGGGAGGGATAGCACGCAAATGAGGCAATCGCGCCTTCCTACTTCGCCGACAGAATGTCCGAGCGAGCAGGGGCTTCCCCCTTCGCCCAGGCTACGGAGGACAAGTCGGAGGACAAGAAACGCACTCGCACATTCCAGTCGCAAATTGCTTCGGTAAGCCGCCGCACCCCAACGCGCTCAGCTCGCACACGCGCCGGAAAAATCGCTTAATCTGGTATTCTGGACCCAGAACTCCAGAATAAGAGGAGGATCTTTGCGGTGATAAAGATGTCCGGTGGACAGGGAAAGCGGCGTCAAGTCACGCCTGAAGCGTGATTTCGCCAGGCTCAACTAAGCCGCCGTTCATGCGTCTAGCTCGCTCAAGCGCCGGAGAAACTTCTTAATCTGGTATTCTGGTACCAGAATACCAGATTAAGAGGAGGGCTTGCCCTGCCCAGCCTGCCATTTTCTTTGTGCCTTTGTGGTTATAACGATCTCAAGCGGGCAAAACTTTTGAATATTTTTTGAGCCGGTGATAGACTTTCGGAAATGATCGGGCGGGAAGGAACATGAAAAAATCCAAGTTCGGCTTGATGATGGGATTGATGTTGCTGATCGGCTTGATCGGCATCGTCCCGGGAATGGCCAAAGAAGAGCAAACTGGTTTGTCGTGGAAAGATTTTGCGGAGCCGGGCAAGGAATACCGGCCTTTGGTTCGGTGGTGGTGGCCGGGGAACGATGTGGAGGAGGGCGAACTGCGGCGGGAGGTGGACCTGCTCGCGGACAACGGGTTCGGGGGCGCGGAGGTCCAGGCCTTTAACGCGCAACTGGGAAAACTGAGTCCGGAGGAGCAGGCGCGGGTGCAGTCGGTGGACACTGAAAGTTACTTCAAGAATGTTGCCGCGGTGATGGAGGAGGCCCAAGCCAAAGGCTTGCTCATTGACCTCACGCTCGGCTCGGGCTGGCCCTCGGGCGGGAGTCACATCCGGCCGGAGTCGGCGCTCAAGACCATGTTCCATGGCGAGGCCCGGGTCAGCGGCCCGACCGGCAGGATCAAGCTCCAGGTCCCGCCGCCGCAAAAGCCGCAGTTCTATCAACTGGGTTCGGTGCTCAAGTATGTCGCGTTCGAGGCCTCGACCCGGTTCATGCCCGAACACGCCGAACTCATAACCGTGCTCGCGGCCAGGGTCGTCACCGGCAAGCGCAGCAAAAACCCGCTCAACCTCTCGAGCAGCCTTGTCCTCGACCCGGCCTCGGTGCAGGCGCTGGTCAAAAATGTGGACGCGGACGGGAAGATCGAATGGCAGGTCCCGGCGGGAAATTGGATCATCATTTCCGTCTATGTTTGTCCGGACGGGCAGCGCCTGAGCCTGAGCGCGTCGCCCGAGCCGGCGTATGTGGCGGATTATTTCGAGGCCTCGGCCTTCTCGGAAAATCTGGAGCATTTGCTCGGGGAGCGGACCGGCCTGCCGAAATTTTACGGCCGCCCGCTCCGAGCCTTTTTCAACGACTCGTTCGAACTCAAGACCGAGCGGTTTTTCACCAGGGACTTTGTCTCTGAATTTCAGAAGCGCCGCGGCTACGACCTCACGCCGCTGCTCCCGGCGGTGATGATCCCGGGCGCGGACAACGAGTTGTTCGGCGATGGCGGGGTCAAGAGCGGGCCGGCGTTCACGCTCACGCCGGAGGACCGCCGCATCCAGTATGACTATCAGCTCACCGTGTCGGACCTGTTCCTGGAGCGGTTCATTGACAATGCGGAGCAATGGGCCGAGGCCCGCGGGCTGCTCTCGCGCGCGCAGGCCTATGGCCTGAACATTGATGCGCTCAAGGCCCTGGGCCACTCGGGCATTCCCGAGGTCGAGCAGCTTTACGCCGGCGGCTATGAAGTATTCCTGAAAATGGGAGGCTCGGCCGCGCACCTTTACAACCGGCCGGTGGTCGCCTGCGAGAGCATGGTCTGGATGGGCAAGCCGTATATGACCACGCCGCTCAAGTTCAAGGCGAGCGCGGACAAGCTGTTCGCCGCGGGCGTGAACCAGATCATCTTTCACGGGTTCCCCTACCACAAGGACCAAGCCGGTTCCGCCACCGGCTGGTATCCCTGGGGCGCGGGTTTTTCCGAGAATGTTTCGGAGACCAACCCGTTCTGGAAATTCATGCCCGCGCTAAATAAATATATTTCCCGCTGCCAATATCTTCTGCGGCAGGGCAAGCCCCGGGCCGACCTCCTGATCTACTATCCCTGGTTCGGGTTCCCGACTTCCTTTGACCAGGCGAATGAAAAAGAATTGCTCTTCAACGGCGAGTTCGACTCCGAGCCCCAAGCCCCGGTCAACTCCCTGGTCGCCATCGCTTCGAAAATCCTGCCCATGGGACCGGATGAGCGGGCAAGATGGCGGGCGCAGATCCTGCCTTTGATCCGGGAGCTCGAGGCCGACGGTTATACCTGGGACTGGGTCAATGACGACAGCCTGCTCGCGGCCAAGGCGGAGAACGGAAAAATTTCCATCCGGGGCAATCAATGGAAAGCGCTGCTGGTCGTGAATATCGAGGCCCTGCCGGTCCTGACCGCGCAAAAACTCGAAACGCTCTCGCGTTCCAGTCATGTGATGGTAATTGGGAATCTGCCCTCCAGACAGCCTGGATACAAGGACTTTCAAAAAGGGGACGCCGAGGTTCAGGCGGCGGTCAAGGCGCTGGCTCGGACCGACGCGGCCGGGCTGCGTAAAAGTCTGGCCGAGCGCCAGGTCTCGCCAACGGTGGGCCTAAAAGGCCTGCCGCAAGTCCGCTCGCTCCGGCGCCAATTGTCAGATGGCTCACAAATAATCTTTTTGGCCAACCAGTCGGAAACCGGCTTGAAATTTCATCTGGCGGTGGAAGGCGGCTGCCCGGATGCGCAATGGCTGGACCCCTGGAACGGATACCGCTATGGCGCGCTCCCGGACTCGGGAGCCGGAATCCCGGCCGAGCTTCCCCCTTACGGGTCAATGTTCCTGACCTGCGGAAAGGTCTTTGACCTGGGAGAGATCAAATCCTTCGCGGCCTGGCCACAGGAACGCGCTTTGGCCGGAGAGCTCGAACTCAAAGACTGGAACCTCTCGGTTGCCGGCGAGGATGTTGCGGGCAAAAGCTTCAACCTGGGGTTGGACCAACTTATTGATTGGCGCGAGCTCAAACAACTTAAGTTCTCTTCCAGTCCGGGGATTTATCAAGCGGAATTTGACCTGAGCCAGCTTAAGCCTGGACAAAAAGCTATACTGGAACCAGGCTGGGTTTATGGCGCGGCCGAGGTGAAAATAAACGGCCGAGCAGCGGGGGAGCTTCTGATCAGTCCTTTTAAACTTGACCTGACCAACCTGCTCGCGGCGGGCAGGAACCAAATCGAAATTGCCCTGACGCCCGCGCTCCATAACCGCCTGGTCGGGCAGGGCAAGGGCAAGGACAAGGAATTAATGCCGGCCGGATTGATCGGGCCGGTGAAAATCTTGATATTAAATTTTATGGCGCCAGACCCTCCTCCGTCGCGCTTTAAGCGCGAGACTACAAAGGGCAAGCAGGAGTGGCTGCGGCCCGACGGGTATCGCGGCGGCAAGGCGCCCGCACATTAATTCATAATTAAGAATTCACAATTCATTTCGCCGTCTCGATATACACCTTCTTCATCACCGCATCCTGGATGGGCTTTTCGTTGCGGGTGGGGAGCGAGCCGATCTTGTCCACTATATCCTGCCCCTCGGTCACCTGCCCGAACACGGTGTATTGTCCGTCCAGTCCAGGCTGCGGCTCGAGGCAGATGAAGAACTGGGAGCCGGCGCTGTCCGGGTCGGGCGCGCGGGCCATGGACACGGTGCCCTTGAGGTGGGGCTGGTCGTTGAACTCGGCCTTGATGGTGTAGCCGGGTCCGCCGGAGCCGTTGCCGCTGGGGTCTCCGCCCTGGATCATGAACCCCTTGATCACGCGGTGGAAGATCAGGTTGTTGTAAAAGCCCTTCTGGGCCAGGCTGATGAAATTCCGGGAATGGCCGGGGGCCTTTTCCGGAAAAAACTTGAACTTGATGGTCCCGAGATTGGTCTCGATCACCGCATTCATTTTCTTCATCTCGTCCACCGACAACTGGTCTCCCGGTTTGGTCACTTCCGTCCCTCCTTCTTTCTTGCAGCTTGAAAACAAAAGCGCGGCCCCGAACCCGATCAGGACCGTCAAAATAATCCATCCGGCTTTGATCTTCATCCTGATTACCTCCCTGAGGGGAATATGTTACCGCAAACCTCCCGGCTTTCAAGTCCGGGCATGAGACTCGAAGATTTTTCAGATCGCCCTTTTGACTTTTAAGGGCGCTAAATTTTATACTGGGATTGGACTTAACGACCGGGAAAAATCCCAGGGGAGGGCAAAATGGAAAAAGATTGGGCGATCCTGATGTTGTTGCTGGCGGCAGCGCTTCTGACCGGGAACGCGGCTGCAAAAGAAATCTATCCGCTGAAGGACAACTGGCGGGTGCAGTCCGCGCTTGAGATTCAGGAGCTCAAGGGGGGCGGCGCCCGGCTTTCCCAGGCCGGGGTCAACCTCAAGGTCTGGTACCCGGCCTCGGTCCCCGCCACGGTTTTGGCGGTGCTCACCGAGAACAAGGCTTATCCGGACCCGTTCTACGGCGTGAACATCACCAAGGTCCCGGGCTATGTCGCGGGCAAGTGGCTGGCCATGCCGCCGGACAGCCCGTTCTGGCAGCCCTGGTGGTACCGGACCGAGTTCGGGCTGCCCGAGAGCATGGAGGGAAAAATTCTGACCCTTCATTTGGACGGGATCAACTACAAGGCCAATGTCTGGCTGAACGGGAAGAAGATCGCGGACGAAAAGGATGTGATCGGGATGTTCCGCCGGTTCGAGTTCGATGTCACCGGCCAGGTCCAGTTCCACGAGCTCAACTACCTGGCGATCGAGATAAACGCTCCGGGCAAACTCCCGGACCGCAAATATGTGACCAAGCAGCTCGAGGCCACCACCGGATGGGACGACCACAACCCGCAGCCGCCGGACAACAATATCGGCATCTGGCAGGATGTTTATGTCACCGCGACCGGTCCGATCGAGCTGAAGAACCCTTATATTCTGACCAAGCTGGAAATCCCGTCGCTCAGCGAGGCGCATCTGACCGTGTCCGCGGACCTGGTCAACCGGAGCGACCAGGAGGTGAGCGGCGAGCTAACGGGCATGATTGAGAACATCACCTTCAAGCAGGAAGTCCATTTAGGACCCCGGGAAACCGTGACGGTTTGGTTCAAGCCCGAGCAGTTTGCTCAGTTCAATGTGAAAAATCCGCGCGTCTGGTGGCCGAACCTGGTCGGGAGCCAGGAACTGTATGACCTGAAGCTGGACGCGAAGGTTGACGGAAAAATTTCCGATGACGAGTTCGTCCGCTTCGGCATCCGCGAGATCACCAGCGTCATCAATGACGAAGGCTGGCGCGTGTTCAAGGTCAACGGCAGAAACATCCTGATCCGCGGCGGCGCCTGGATGACCAGCGATATGCTGCTCCGGCTCACCCCGCATCGGTACGAGGCCCTGGTGCGCTACGCGAAGGAAGCCGGGTTCAACATGCTCCGGAGCGAGGGTTTCTCCATCCGCGAGACCGAGGAGTTCTATTCCATGTGCGACAAATACGGGATCATGGTCACGCAGCAGATCTTCGGCCGCAGCATCCCGGACGAGCCGCTGGCAGTAGCCTGCGTGAAGGACATGATGCTCCGCATCCGCAACCACCCCAGTCTCGCGCATTTCCTCGGCCACGACGAGACCTTCCCCACGCCCACGCTCGATGCAGCCTACCGCGACTTGATTGCCAAATATATCCCGGACCGGGCCTATCAGCCGCACTCGGGCGCGTTCAATGTCAAAGACCGCTTTGAAACCGGCGGCACCCGCACGGGCACGCTCGAACTCTGGACCTATGCCGGCCCGGCGCATTACTACACGCACAAGGAAGACGGCGCCTGGGGCTTTGCGCAGTCGGGCGGGATCGGCGGCGTGATCGCGGACTCGGAGAGCATCCGGCGGATGATGCCGGCGGATCAGCTCTGGCCGCAATGGTCCGAGGCCTTCTCCCTCCATAGCGTGATCCAGGGCGCGGGATACTTCGACTACTTGAAGCAAGCGATCTATCGCCGATATGGGACCCCCGGGTCCTTCGAGGATTTCTGGCGGATCATCACCGCCAACAACTACGAGAGCGCGCGCGGCATGTATGAGGCCTATGGTCGCAACAAGTATTCGGCCACCGGCATCACCACCTGGAAATATGACGCGTCCTGGCCCGCGGCCCTGACCTGGCATTATGTGGACTGGTATCTGCTCCCGACCGGGGCATATTACGGCGCGAAAAAAGCCTGCGAGCCGCTGCATATCCAATATTCCTACGATGACAATTCCATCTACATCGTGAACTCTCGTTACCAGGAGTACAAGGGATTGAAAGGAGAAGCCAGGGTCCTCAACTTCGACCTGACCGAAAAATTCTCGAAGAGCGCGGTCGCGGATGTGGGCCCGGACGGAAAGACCGAGCTGTTCAAAATACAATGGCCGCAGGGTCTGACCAAATCTTACTTCCTGTCACTAAAGCTCTATGATGCGGCTGGCAAGCCAGTCACCGACAATTTCTACTGGCTCTCGACCACCCCGGAAAAACCGGCCCATAGATATTTCGGCGCGGTCGCGCTTTCCAAAGGGTCCTTCTTCGACCATTCGGATTTGCGCAAGTTGCCTCAAGTCAAGCTGGAAACCGATTGCAAGATGGCTGGGTCCGGCGATAACAAGACCATCACGGTCGAGGTCAAGAACCCCGCGAAGAACCTGGCCTTTTTCGTGAAGATGGCGGTGGTCAAGGGCAAGGGGGGCTTGCAGGTCGCGCCCGAATACTGGAGCGACAACTATTTCGCGGTCCTGCCCGGCGAGAGCAAAAATCTGACCGTAAATTTCTCGCGGGAGGACCTGGAAAACAATGAGCCGGTGGTCCGGGTGAGCGGTTGGAATGTGGAGCCGTCGGAATGCGCTCCTGCGAAATGAAGCCAGGGGGATAAGTATTGGGGAGTGGTATTGAAGGGAAAAGATAAACAGCGCAAAGGAACCGGAACCCGCTCGAAGCTTGGGCAAAGGGCGTCGCGGAGGAGGAAGGAGAAGATGCATATCGGATTGATATTGATTAAAATTCATTGAAATCACACTTTTGCAATTTGGCATTTGACAAAGTTTTATGAAATTGATAGATTTCTGGAACGGGGGCAAACCGGCATGAGGCTCCGGCCTCAACGGTTTGTCAGGGTGGCAGGGGGATGGAAACAAAATAAGAGAAAAAGGAGGGTAAAATGGCTATCATGGGGATTACCTTTGCGCCGGAT
>CAIUDS010000608.1 GCA_903897985.1 uncultured delta proteobacterium | reverse complement strand
CGCCACCCCCTTCCAGCATCTAAATCAGAGGGTTCTGAGCGATCTGAGGGAGATGGGCATTTTGTGCTTGACGGGGGGGGTAATTTTTTTTATAATATTAAAGTATGGGGGATTGGTGTCCCAATAGGGTGGTTCCTTTGACTTTTGAGGGCAAGGGCTAACTATACATGAGCAAAGAAAAGGAAAAGCTGCTTATTTCCGCTCAAAAGCTGGCGCAAAAGGGCCAGAACGACAAGGCGGTCAAGGAATATCTTAAAGTAATTGAAATAGATAAGAAAGATGTAAAAGTTCACCTCAAAATTGGGGACCTCTATTCCAAGCTCAAGAACAAGGAAGGCGCCATAAAACACTATGGCGAGGCCGCCAAGTATTATACCAAGGACGGGTTCTATTCCAAGGCCATTGCGGTTTATAAGCAATTACTGACCATTGAAGAAAACCGCGACGACATTTGCCTGTTGATGGCCGACCTGTACCAGCGCTTGGGCATGAACGGCGACGCCATGTCGCAGTACCAGCGGATCGCGGGCAATTTTGAAAAAGACGGCAAATTGAAAGAGGCCCTGGACACCTACCACAAGATGGCGGAGCTGGACCCGAAGAATGTGATGAACCTGACCAAGCTGGCCGAGGTTTATTACAAGAACGCCATGAAGAAGGAAGGCTATCAGGCCTTCCGGCGGGCGCTGGACGAACTGAAGGAGCAGAACCGGTTCGAGGATTATGTGCGGCTGATGGAGAAGCTGGCCAAGGCCGACCCGGACAACGGCGAGAACCTTAAAGAGCTTTGCCAGGTCTATCTCAAGCGCAAGGTTTATGACCGCGCCTACCCGGCCCTGGCCAGGATTCATCAGATGGAGCCGGATGACCTTCAGACCCTGGGCAATCTGGCTCAGGTCTGCCAGAAACTCGAGCGCAAGGAAGAGGCGGTCAACCTGTTCAAGGAACTGGCCCGGGGATACCAGAAGCAGGGCTTAAGGACCAAGGCGCGGGAAGCCTTGCAAAAAGTCCTGGAACTCGACCCCAATGACGAACTGGCCAAAAAGGCGGTTGCGAGCGCCGGGCCGGCCGAGCCGGCCAAGTCCGAGGAAGTGGTGGAGCTGAGCGAAAGCGCGGAGGAGAAGGAAGCGGAGGTCGAGTCCGGGATCGAGGAGTTGGAGGAGGCGGTTGAGGAAGAGGCGGTAATCGAGACGGAGCCTGAGTCCAAACCCGCGGAAGAGCGGCTTTCGCCGGAGCAGATCCAGGAGCACTTGACCGAGGCCGATGTTTATCTCAAGTATGGTCTGCGCGACAAGGCCCTTACCCATGTCCAGTCCGTGCTCAAGAACGATCCGGAAAATATCGAGGCTTTCAAGCGGCTCAAGAATATAGAAACCGACGCCAAGAACCAGACCGCGGCGCTGGAAACCCTGAGAACGATAGCTTCGCTGGCGGAAAAGAAGAGCGACTGGAAGTCGCTGGTGGAAGCCGCGCGCGAGATTTTGCAGGTCAAGCCGGATGAAAAGGCCGCGGAGGGCTGGCTCAAGAAGGCGCACGGAGAGTTGGAGAAGAAGAAGGCGGCGCCCGAGGCGGCCCCGGCGGAGGTGGCGGAGGAGCCGGAGATTGTCGAGGAAGAGGTTCCGGTGGAGTTGGACGAAGAGCCGGCGGCCAAAGCGGCGCCGGCCAAACCGGCTGCGGCCAAAGTCGCGCAACAGCCCGCTCCTGCCAAAGCGGCGGCCAAACCTCCGGAAGTCAAACCCGCGGCGAAACCGGCGCCGGCGGTTGTTGCCAAAGCCAAAACGGCGCCGGCCCCGCCCCCAAGCGTTTCCGAGGCGGCTTCGGATTTTAAGGAGGATTTGGAGGAAGCCGAATTTTATGCGCAACAGGGTTTGGAAGAGGAAGCGCTCCGGGTGTATCTGGAGATTTTAAAGAAGGATCCGAAAAACCCGCAGGCCTTGAGCCGGGTTAAGGAAGTCGAGGCTGCGGTCAAGAGCAAGGCGGGCGAGGCGGAAGCGGAAGAGGTGGAAGTGGAGCTTGGGCCGGAGCCCAAGCCGGCCGCGATGGTGATCGAGGAAGAGGAGACGGAAGAGGGCGAGGTCCTGGAGGAAGAGGAAATCGCGGAGCAGCGGGCAACCGGGGCTTCGGAAGAAATTGATGTTGGAATAGATTTTTCCGCGGAGAAAGAAGAAAAAGTTGAGGCTGAACCCGAGCCGAGCGTGGAAGCCGCGGCCGGGGAAGAGCAGGCGGAAGCTAAGCCGGAAACCGAGGAGGTAATCGAGGAAGAGGTGGTCCTCTCCGCGGAAGAAAACAGGGCAACGGACGCGCCAGCGGCCGAGGCCGGCGCTGGAGCGGAAGCGGCTCCGGAGGTCGAGGCCGAGGCGGAAGCCGGGTTGAAGGCGGAGATGGAAGAAGCCCCGGCGCCGGAGCAACCTGCGGCGGCCGCGGAAGAGGCCATTGAGGCGGAGACGCCGGCGCGCATTACGGAGGGGCCGGAAATCAGCGCGGAAGCGGAGCCGGCGGCGGTTGAAAGCGAAGCGGCTGCGGCTTCCACGGCGAGCGCCGAGGCGGCCCCGGCCGGGGATCTTTTAGGCGGCTCGGAAGAGGCCGGGCTTTTTGACTTGGCCGCGGAGCTGGAAAAAGAAGACCTGGGTCCGGCGCCCAAGGTTTCGGGGCTGAGCACCAGCGAGAAGTATTCCTTTGACGATATGTTCAAGTCTTTCAAGAACGGGGTGAGCAAGGTGGTGGACGAGGATGACGCGGCCACCCATTACGATCTGGGGATCGCCTACAAGGAAATGGGATTGCATGACGACGCGGAGCACGAGTTCCGGGCGGCTTTGAAGGCGGGCCACAATGTCACCGACTGCCACTTGATGATCGGGCTGTGCCATTCCGAGCGCGGCCGGCATGAGAAGGCGATCGAAGAATTCGAGAGCGGGATCAGCGCTCCGGGCATAACCGAGAAGGAAAAAACGGCGCTGTTCTACGAGTTGGCCCAAGCCTGGACCGGGTTGGGAGACTTGAACAAGGCTTTGAAGATGTTCGAGAAAACCCAGTCGCTGGACCCGGGTTTCCGGGAGGTGGGGTCCAAGATTCAGGAACTCAAGGGCCGCTTAAGCGGGGCCAAGCCCCGGCGGGAGGAAGCCCCGAGCCGGGGAGAAGCGAGTTGGGAAAGCGCGGCGTTGAGCGAGCCGGAAAGCGCGGCCGAGACGAAGGCGGAAGAGGATGAGAAGAAAAAGAAGAACAAGAAGATCAGTTATGTCTAGTTAGCGGGAGCGGAAGATGGATTATTTGGAATTTTATGGTCTGGAAGAAGAGCCGTTCAGCCAGGCGCAGAACTTGAAATTTTATTTCAACAGCGCCCAGCATTCAAGAGCCATGCTCCGGCTGATGTATGCGGTGGACACCATGAAGGGCCTGGCCGTGCTCCTGGGCGAGATCGGGACCGGCAAGACCATTTTGGCGCGCCGGATGCTGGACAACCTGCCGGAAGCGGAATACGAGTCCGCGCTCCTGGTCATCATCCATTCCCAGATCACCGCGGACTGGCTTTTGACCAGGATCACCCGCCAGCTCGGGATCGAGGATCCGGCGCCGGAGAAGCTCAAGCTTTTGAACCAGCTCTATAACCGCCTGATCGAGTTGCACGACAAGGGCAAGAAGGCGGTGGTGCTGGTGGACGAGGCGCAGATGCTGCGGAGCAAGGACATCATGGAGGAATTCCGGGGGCTGTTGAACCTGGAGATGGACGGCAAATTGATCACCTTCGTGTTTTTCGGCCTGCCCGACCTCGAGGAGCACCTGCACCTGGACGAGCCCCTGGCCCAGAGGATTGCGATCAAATGCCGGCTGGAGAGTTTCAACCGGGAGTCGGCCGAGGGCTACATCAACCACCGGCTGCGCCTGGCCGGCGCCAAGGCCCAGTTCTTCGGGCCCAAGGCCATGGACCTGGTTCATCTGTATTCCCGCGGCATCCCCCGCCTGATCAACACCATCTGCGACAACTCCCTGTTCGAGGGATACCTCTTGAAACAGAAAAACATTGACGAGAACCTGGTCAAGGTCATCGCCACGGACCTGGGTCTGACCGTCAAACGGCCGGAGAAAAAAGAGGCCCGGCTCAAAGTGGCGCCTGCCGCGGCCCCCGCCGAGGAGTCGGAGCCGGAGGTCGGGGACTCGACCGAAGCCGAGTTGGAAAGCGCGATCAATAACGCGGTGGTGAGCGAAAAGGACGCGGAAGAAACCGAGGAGTTCGATAATATGCTCAGCAACATTATCGAGAGCAAGGAGAAACCCGCGGCCGCGAAACCGGAAAAGAAGCCGGCGCCCGCGCAGCAACCGGCGAAAAGCGAACAAAGCGAAATTGACCAGATGCTGGATAATCTGGACGAGAAATAGATAAAATTTTCGATTGCGCTTGCTCTTTTTAATGCCAGGTATTAATATAAAGTCATGAAGTCAGTTCAGCCCTAGGTAAAAGGAGGCGCGAGACTTGGAACTCAGATTATCAGAACTCAAGGTTCAGCCCTTTCTGTTGATTTCTCAGAAGGGCTTGGTTAAATACCAGAGCCCCGGGTTCAGCCAAATTTTCTTCCCGGTCAAATCCGGCGATCCCCTTGAGCAATATGTTCATCCCGAAGACCGCAAGGATTTCTCGGCCTGGCTCCGGAGCCTCAACTCCAAGCATGCCGACGGCGTTGCCATTAAGCATCTGCGTCTGGCCGATTCGTCGGGCCGGGTGGTTGCGGCCATGGTCCGGCCGGAGCCGCTCAAAGAAGACCATATTTTCTGGTGCTGGGAAAACAAAGGCCTGCGGGCCGAAGGCGACTATTGGGAAACCGCGCTCACCCCGGCCATGGAGGAAATGTTTTCCAGCATCCTGGATGGAGCGTTCCTGGTCAATATCGAGGGCAAGGTGATCGCCATCAACCAGGCGCTTTCGCAGATGCTGGGCTACCATAAACTGGAACTGATCGGTCTGCCCGTGGGCAGGCTGTTCTCGGACGACCCCGCGGAGATTCAGAGGTCCACCCGGCGCTTCGGCCTGATCATGAAATACGACCATGTCCAGGAAGCGAATTTGACGCTTCGGACCCGGGCCGGCGAGGAAATCGAGGCGAGTCTCAACGGGGCGGTGATCCGGGGAGAGGGAAACCAACTGGTGGGAATCCTGGCGATCGTGCGGGACATGCGGGAGAGCAAGCTGATGCGTCAGCTCAAGGAGAAGACCCTCAAGCTGGAGCAAGCCATGGAGGAGTTGAAGGAAAAGGACAAGGTGAAAGACGACTTTTTGAGCCTGGTCGGACACGAACTGCGCACCCCCCTGTCCAATATCCTGGGCTATGCCGAGTACCTGGCCCAGGGGAACCTCGAGGAAAAGGAGAAAAACGACTTCAACCAGATCATTTATCAGGAAGCGCGGCGCCTGGCGCGGATGGTGAACGAGATTCTGGACATGAGCCGGCTCGAATCCGGCCGGCTGATTTATCAGTATGTTCTGACCGCGCTGGACCCGGTTCTGAAGGAAGCGGTGGATTCTCTCCAGGTCGAGACCGAGCAAAGGAAAATGACCATTCATCTCAGCCTTGGGTTCGGCCGGGAAATCTGGTTTGATCGCGACCGGATCAAGCAGGTGATGGTTAACCTGTTGGCCAACGCGGTCAAATATTCGGAGCCCGGGCGCGAAATCTGGGTTGAGAGCAAGGAGGTTGACCAGGGCGCGATGGTCTCGGTCCGCGACCAGGGCCTCGGGATCGCCCAGGAAGACTTGAAGAAGGTTTTTGAAAAATTTCACCGCGCCGAGAATATCGAGCATCACGCCCAGGGCGCGGGCCTGGGCTTGCCCATCGCGCGGCGCATTATTGATGAAGGCCATGGCGGCAGGATCTGGCTGGAGAGCGGAGGCTTGGGCCGGGGCAGTGTTTTCTATTTCTGGATTCCGGGGACGATGAGAGATGGCTGAACCGATCGTGATCATTGATGATGACCAGCTGATCCGGAGGATCCTGGCCCATGCCTTCACCGAAAAAGGGTGGGCGGTGACCACCGCGGGCAGCGCCGAGACCGGCCTCGAACTGATCCGGTCGCAAAGGCCAAAGGTGCTGGTCCTGGATATTTTCCTGCCCGGGAAATGGAGCGGACTCGAGTTGCTGCGTCTATTAAAGACGGACCATAACTTGAAAAAAATTATGGTGGTGATGATGACGGCCGGCGACGCGGGCAGATATCTGGAGCCCTGCCGGGAGGCGGGCGCCGAATTCATAATCCCGAAACCCTTCAGTCCCAAGGCGTTTGTGCATCAGGTCGAGAATTTATTGAAGCAAAAGGAGAATAAACCATGAGCGAGGGCAAAGTTTTCCTGATTGACGACGACCCCGTGGCGCGCCAACTTTACAGCCGCGCCCTGGAAAAAGCCGGCTTTTCCGTCATGGGCACCGACCGCGTGATCGGCACCGCCTCCCAGATCAATGAATTCTCCCCGGACCTAATCCTGCTCGATGTGATGATGCCCGCGCTTTCCGGCGACAAGATCGTACAGATTTTAAGACAGGCGATCCGGTCCGCGCCCATCATCATCCTGTTCTCCAATAAGAGCGAGGATGAGCTCCAGAAGCTCCGCAAGGATTGCGGCGCCGACGATTGCATCACCAAGATCGGCGGTCTCAACCAGCTCCTGCGCAAGGTCAACGAGCATATCTGGAAACGAAAGGGCGCAAACGCCTAGGCGAGGTTCGAGCAGGAAGTTCAAGCACGCACAAAAGCTTAAAGGCCTTAAAGGCTTAAGGCGCAAGCAGTCCGCGGGTGTTTCCTTTCAACTGTTAAGCTTTTTGGCCTTTCTACCTTCTCTCCGGCCAGACCTGTTTCCCGCCCACAAAGGTATAAACCACTTTGATATCCTTGAGCTTGGCCGGTTTCGCTTTCAGGGGGTTCTCGCTCAACACCACAAAATCAGCCAGCTTCCCCACCTCCAGGCTGCCCTTGTCCTTTTCCGCAAATTCCGCATACGCACTCCCGAGCGTATAGGCCCGCAACGCTTCTTCCACGGTCAGGGCCTGCGAGGGATTGAGCGGCCCGTCCAGGCCGTTCTTGCTCTTGCGGGTGACCGCGTAATAAATCCCGAGCAAGGGCTGATAGTCAAGCTCGGACGGGAAATCGGATCCCAAGGAAAGCGCCGCGCCCGCATTCAACAGGCTCTTGTAGGGATAGGCCTCCTTGGCCCGGGCCTCGCCCAGGATCCGGACATCTTTTTTGGGGTTCGAGAGCGCAAAGGGCTGGACGCAGGCAAGGACATTAAGTTCCTTGAACCGGGTCAGGTCCGCCGGCCGCGCCAACTGGATATGCTCGAGCCGGAAGCGCAGTTCCCGGGCGTAAGGGTAGGTTTTTTCCGCAAGCTCGATCGCGTCCAGCGCCGAATCCACCGCGGCGTCTCCGATGGCGTGGATGGCCGCCTGGTGGCGGTTCTCCGCCAGGTTCAGGATGATCCGGTTCAGGTCTTTCTGGGAATGGCGGCGCGTCCCGTAATTCGAGGGCTCGCCCGCGTAGGGCGCGAGCATCCAGGCGGTCTGAGTGGAAAAAGCGCCGTCCGCGAAAAACTTGACCGGGCCGGGCTTGATCCAGAGCGGATCAAACCGCGCCGCCCGCATGATGGTCGGACCGTACCAGTATTCGCCGATGGACCAGCAGGAAAACCGGCAGGTCAGCTTCCCGGCTTTTTTCCATGACTCGAGCGTCCAGACTTCCCGCGGGTCCATGGTGTTGTCCTGGACCGAGGTGATGCCCGCGGCGCGATATAACTCCAGGGCCTTGGCCAGGGCATTTTCGCGCGCCAGCCGGGAAAGCCCCAGCAGTTCCTGCGCGTATGCCGATTCCGCGGCGCGGTCCTGCAGGATCCCGGTGGGCTCCCCTTTTTCATCTTTGAGGATGGACCCTCCGGCGGGATTGGGACTCGTCGAGGTGATCTCCATCTGGTTCAAAAGATAGCTGTTGATCCATACCCCATGGCCGCTGTATTGGCTCAGCAGCACCGGGTTATTCGGACTGACCGCGTCTATCAGCTTGCGGCCCGGGTTCGGGCAGAACTCGTAATCCCAGCCTTGGCCCAGCACCCATTCCCCCGGCGCGGTCTTTTTGATTTCCTCCGCGACCGCCTTGACGATCTCATCGCAGCTCTTACCGAAAAGGTTTGGCTGCAAATAAAGCAGCCCGCCCTCGAGCATGTGGGTGTGGTTGTCATTGAACCCGGGGATCACGGTCAATCCGTTCAGATCTAAAATCCAGCATTCCGGTCCGCAGATCTTTTCCGCCTGCCGGCTGTTCCCCACATAAAGAATCCGCTCACCCTCGATCACCAAGGCCTCGGCTTCCGGCATCTTTTCCGACAGGGTGATGACCTTGCCGCCGATCACCGCCAGCCGCGAGCCCAGCGGGGACGCGGGTCCGACCGCGCCCGCGGCCAGGAACAAAAACAGGGAAATAAAAACTTGCCGTTTCACCGTTTCATTCCTCGAGCATGGCCACCGCCCGGACCCAGCCCGCGCTCGCGTCCTTGATCTTGACCGGGAAGCAGATAAAAGTGAACCCGTCCGCCGGCACCCGGTCAAGGTTGGCCAGCTTCTCCAGATGACAATATCCTTTCGCGATCCCGGCGAAATGTCCTTCCCAGATAATTTCCGGATCATGGCTGCGCGAGAATTCCTCCGCAATCTTCGGCAGCGGCCGGTCCCAGCTCCAGGCGTCCGTGCCCACCACCCGGATGCCCTGCTCGAGCAGCCAGAGCGTGGCGGCCTTGCCTGCGCCGCAGCCCTTGACCAGGTATTCCGGCTTGCCCCAGTAAGGCCCCGCCGAGGTCTGGACCAGCACGATTTCTCCGGGGCGGAGCCGGCGCCCGATTTTTTTAAGCGCCTCCGAGAAATCCTCGGGCATGAGCTTGTATCCGTCCGGCCGGTCGGAAAAATCCAGCTTGACTCCCGGGCCGTAACACCATTCCAGGGGAATTTGGTCAATGGTCAGCGCCGGCTTTCCCTTGTCCATCCGCGGGTGATAATGGAAAGGCGCATCCAGGTGCGTGCCCGAATGCGTGCTCAGTTTCACATTCTCCACCGCCCAGCCCAAACCCCCGGGCAAATCCTCCGACTTGAGCCCGGGAAAAAACAACTTCATCGCCTCCGCGCCCTGCTTATGCCCGAGGTACTCGACCTGCGGAATCATTCCGGGCGGGTCCGAGGGCAGGCCCGGCTCGATCGCGATGCTCAGGTCAACGAATTTTCTGTTACTTCCCTTGCTCACTTTTTCTGGTCTTCAGGACTCGTTTTGGGCTGCGGTTCCGTTTTCTTGTCCGCTTTTTGCTTGGCCTTGCCTTTGAAAATGGATTTGCGCCAGATCGGTTTGATCACCTTGCCCGGCTCCAGCGAGTTCTCGATCTGGATGTCCCGGATGTGGTTGCGAAAATCTTCCAACCGACCGGACACGATCGAGTTGTTGGTCAGGGTGCTGGGAACAAACGGAAACCACCACCAGCCCACATACTGGAACAAACGGTATTCCGCCAAGGTCCTGCCCGGACCCAAGCTGGTCAGTTTCCAACTGCCGTAATACTTGGTAAAATCGCCTTCCTTTTCCGAAAACTTGATCGCCCCCGGCTCCTTCGCCTCCTCGCTCAGAAGCAGCAGGTCATAATCCGGCAAGGGCCAGACATTCTTCAGCTTGAGCCGGACCCAGGCCTGGTTCCCGTCCCGCTTCTCGACCTTGAGCTCCCGGACATCCGAAAGGAATTTCGGGTAGGAGTTGTAATCCGTAAGTACCTGCCACGCGGTCTCGAGCGGCGCCGTAAAGATCACCCGCCCCACCGCCACCAAGTCCTTGGTTTGCGGGTCCTTCTCGCTATGGACCAGGATCGTCCCTTTTTCCAGACGGGCCATGTCCTTCGCCGGCTCCTGGCCGAGCGCGCTCGCCGCCAAAACCAGGCTCAAGCCCAGGAGCGTCGCGCAAAATATGGTTTTCCCTGATCGCATCTCCAGATAGCTTAGACAGGTTTCTCGGGCAGGTCAACCCCGCCGGCCCGCCCCCATCAGATTCTCTTCAAAGCCTGTTCAAAGTCTTCAAGGATGTCCTCCCCCGCCTCGATCCCAACCGACACCCGGATCATTTCCGGCTTGATCCCGAGCTGCTGCCGCTCCGGCTCGGGGAAGCTCACATACTGGGTCGAGTAGGGATGGATCACCAGGGTCTTGGCGTCGCCCAGGTTGGCGAGCTGATAGCAAAGCCGCAGGCTGCGGATCAGTTTGAAACATTGCGCCTGGTTCTTGAGCCCAAAAGTCAAAAGCCCGCCATAGCCCTTTCCGCCAAAAAGCTTCTTCGCCATCCGGTGATACGGGCTGGAATCAAGCCCCGGATAGTTCACCCATTTCACCTTCGGGTGCGCTTCCAAAAATTGCGCCAGCTTCGCCGCATTCTCCACATGCCGCGCCATCCGCAGCCCCAAAGTCTCAAGCCCGAGCAGCGTCAAATACGAGTGCCAGGGCGCCTGAAAACCCCCGAGCACGATCAGATACTCCCGCCAGAGCTTGTCCGAGAAAGCCAATCTGCCCGCCCGCTTGACCGCGTCCGCGAAATCCGGGAAGCGCCGCGAGTTCCAATTGAACTTCCCCGCGTCTACCGCCGCTCCCCCCACCGCGCTGCCGTGCCCGTTGAAAAACTTGGTGGTCGAGTGGATCACAATGTCCGCGCCCGCCGCGATCGGCCTCAAAAGATAAGGCGTGGCCAAAGTGTTATCCACCGCCACCGGCGCCCCCTGTTTGTGAGCCAGCTTACATATGGCTGGCAGGTCCGGGACATCCATCCGCGGGTTGCCGATGGTCTCGAGGTAAATCAGCCGGGTCCGCTCATTGATCAGGTCCGCGAAATTCGCCGGGTCATCGGTCTCCGCCATCCGCACCGTTACCCCGTAGCGCGGCAACACCCGGGCCAGGAATATATAAGTGGTCATGAACAGCGAGTTCCCGCACACCAGCTCGTCCCCCGCCCGGGTCAGCGCCAAAAGCACATTGCTGATCGCGGCCATCCCGCTCGAAAACACCAGCGCCTTTTTTCCGCCCTCCAGCTCCGCGATCCGTTGCTCCAGAACCCGGCTGGTCGGGTTGTGCATCCGCTGATATATATACGCCGGCTTCTTCCCCGCAAAAATCTCGTTCAACTCCTCCGCCGTGCCATACCGGTGCGCCGCGGCCTGAAAGACCGGGACCTGCGAAGCCCCCAGGTATTCCTCCGGACGGTTGCCGCCATGCACCGCCTTGGTGTCAAATCGCCATTCACCCTTTTTCATCTTCTCCTCCGATGGTTGCCCCAAGTCTATCTATTTTAACCCTAACCGGCCCGAGAAAAAAGAGTGGGCAGGCCCGGGTAGCCGGCGCGCATGATCAAGCAAAGATAAAATACCCCGCCTTGCTACGCCTCGGTCTTGGGCCGCAGCGCTGAGGTCAGGAGAAGCGTTGATTTTTCAAACTTTTTGGCAAGGTCGGGCATCCAATAGAAGACAGCGCCGGGGTTTTGGCTCTTCTTGACAAGGCCGGGTCAAAGATATAGATTGAATCAGGCAGGGGTCAAGAAACGAGCATGGGGAGGAAGCACATGGCATTTCGTTTTCAGCGGACCTTTCGGGACTTTGCGGAGGGGACCGGGGGAGAGGACCGGGTTTGCGAGCCGGCGGTTGACATCTTTGAGACGAAATCTCATCTGTTGGTGGAGGTCGAGTTGCCCGGGGTCAAGCCGGAGGACATCGAGGTTTATGTGATCCGGGACCGGCTTTATATTGAGGCCTACAAACGGGAGGATCTGGATTATGCCAGGGAGGAGGGCAAGCGGGCTTACCTTTGCCTGGAGCGCGAATGCGGGAAGTATTACCGGGAGATCGAGTTGGTGGTCCCGTGCAAGGCCGCGCAGGGAAAAGTCCGGCTGGAAAACGGGATTTTGTGCATTGAGTTCGAGAAGATTGAGGACCAGCGGGGCCAGCGCCGAGACCTGAAGATCGAATAAGACAAGGGAGCGAGGGTTCAATTCCATGGGCAATGAAGAAAAAAAGGGCAAGGCGGCCGAGCCGGAGGTCAAGGTGGAGATTCCGGCGGTCAAGGACCAAGGGGCCGGCGCGGAGCAGAGTTTCAAGATTCCGGAGATTTTGCCGGTGCTCCCGATCCGGGATGTGGTGATCTTTCCGTTCATGATCATCCCGCTGTATGTGGGCCGGGAGAATTCCATTGCCGCGGTCAATGAGAGTTTGAGTAAGGACCGCATGATCTTCCTGGCCACGCAGAGGGTTCCGGCGGAGGAAAGCGTTGAGCCGGAACAGCTTTTCAGCATCGGCACCGCGGGGACGATCATGCGCATGCTGCGGCTGCCGGACGAGCGGCTGAAAATTTTGGTGCAGGGCCTGAGCCGGGCGCGGACCAAGGAATACCTTCAGAAAACGCCGTTTTTCCAGGCGAAGGTCGAGGTTTTGCCGGAGCCGGCGGCCAAGCCGATGTCGGTGGAGACCGAGGCCCTGATGCGGAACGCCAAGGAAAACATGGAAAAGATGATGCAGATGGGCCGGATGATTTCGCCGGACCTGTTCATGGTGCTGGAGAGCCTGCAGGAGCCGGGCCGGTTCTCGGACCTGGTTGCGGCCAACATCGGCCTGTCGGTGGATAACGGCCAAAAGCTGCTGGAAATCCTGGACCCGATCGAGCGGCTCAAGAAGCTGAACGAAATCCTGGCCAAGGAGATGGAGCTTTTGGAAATCCAGAACCGGATCCAGACCCAGGCCAAGGAAGAGATGGGCAAAACCCAGCGCGAATATTTCCTGCGCGAGCAGCTCCGGGCCATCCAGAAGGAACTGGGCGATGTTGACGAAAAGGCGCAGGAGGTGGCGGAGTTCCGGGACAAGATCGAGAAGTCGAAGATGCCCAAGGAAATCGAGGAGGAAGCCTATAAGCAACTCAAAAAACTGGAGTCCATGCACCCGGACGCGGTCGAGGCGAGTTGGGTGCGGGGCTATCTGGAGTGGCTGGTGGAGCTGCCGTGGAGCCGGAGCACGAAGGACAACCTGGACATCAAGCGGGCGAAGAAGATCCTGGACGAGGACCATTATGATCTGGAAAAAGTGAAGGAACGGATTTTGGAATATTTGAGCGTGCGCAAGCTGCATGCCCACATGAAGGGCCCCATCCTTTGTTTCCTCGGACCCCCCGGCGTGGGCAAGACCAGTCTGGGGCAGTCCATTGCCCGGGCCATGGGCCGCAAATTCATCCGGATGAGCCTGGGCGGGATCCGGGACGAGGCCGAAATCCGCGGCCACCGCCGCACCTACGTCGGAGCGCT
>CAIUDS010000607.1 GCA_903897985.1 uncultured delta proteobacterium | reverse complement strand
GGTGAAAGGATATTTCACCCTGGCCCTGGAATGGGCGAACCGGTTCCGGTCGGAGTTTTCGGACGGGATCAAGAAGGGCGAGCCGGACCAGAAGATCCTCGAGCGGATGGCGGCGAAATATTACCAAGGCAAGATCAAGCTCCAGCCGCTTTCGGTTTTCATGGGCAACTTGACCGCCATGCTCTCCGCATTTAAGAGAGAAATGGGCTGATTATCGGCGCTTGGCCCGGAGTTGCAGTTTCGCCACAAAACCTGATTATGGTCGCT
Organism: uncultured delta proteobacterium; assembly: GCA_903897985.1. GTDB lineage: Bacteria > RBG-13-61-14 > RBG-13-61-14 > RBG-13-61-14 > DRUE01 > CAIYYW01. The sequence goes on along the minus strand of CAIUDS010000607.1, from coordinate 13,455 downwards.
GATATGCAACGGCATGGAATCCGTAAAGAATCCTATAAGAGTGCTGGAATTGGGAATGATTATGCTGGAATTCCATGTAACTATCTGATTTATATTATAATTATTGTATAATTGAAGATTGTTCATCAATTTTGGCATAGATCTAGCATATATAGGCCAATAGATGAATATGCAAAAGACTGTTCACGAGGCAATTGAGTTCGAGGGCATCGGGCTTCATACCGGGGTCAATACCCGGATTCGCGTCAATCCGGCCGCGGCGGACAAGGGCATCGTATTTACGCGCGCGGACAATGGCCGGCAGGAAATCCCGCTCAGCCCGGAGCGGGTTGTGAGCACGCAGAACAATTCGGCGCTGGGCGTTAACGGAAACAAGATCCTGACGGTCGAGCATCTGCTTTCCAGCCTCTACGGCCTGGGCATTGACAATGCGTTCATAGAAGTTTATGGACCGGAGATTCCGATCCTGGATGGAAGCGCCAAGCCCTTTGTTCGGGAAATCCTTAACGCGGGGCTGGAAGATCAGGACCAGCCGAAGAAATACATCCAGGTGATGCGGCCGGTCCGGGTGGAGGACGGGGATCGTTACGCGCAGTTGGATCCGGGTCCGGAGTTCCGGGTGGAATTCGTCATTTCCTATGACCATCCCCTGCTAAGTTACCAAAGGCGCGAGTTCCGGTTCGCCGATCAGGACTTTGCGCGGGAAATCAGCCCGGCGCGGACCTTTGGATTTTACAACGAGGTCGAGCAACTCCGGAAAATGGGCCTGGCCAAGGGCGGCGGACTCGAGAATGTGGTGGTGATCGGGGAAGACGGAGTGATGAACCCGGAGGGGATGCGGTTCAAGGACGAGCCGGTGCGGCACAAAATTCTTGACTGTCTAGGGGACCTCATGATCGTGGGCACCCGCATTGTCGGCGAATACCGCGGTTACAAGTCCGGCCACAAGCTCAATCACGACCTGCTGGTCGCGCTCATGTCCGATAAGGAAAACTACCAAATCGTCGAAGCAGTCTGACCGCAGAGATCCGACCAAAACCCGTCAACGAATTCAAATATGCTTCTGCTTGCGGAGATTCCCTGATTCGATCCGTATTGGCGGCGGGGCTCTTATTCCCCGAGCGACTCGTTGATAAAGGTGCGGCAGGTGCGGGTATAGGATGCAAATAGCTCGGTGCGGGAATGAATCCTTAGCTTGCGATAGACCCGCTTGAGATGGTCCCGGATAGTGTCCTCCGAAATCTCGAGCCGGTCCGAGATTTTTCCAAGCTCGATCCCCTCCAGGATCAGGTGGGCGATTTCTTTCTCTCTTTTGCTCAATTGATGATGCTCGAGAAACCAGTTCATCCACTCCAGCTTGCGCCAGAAGGCGCAGAGGTATCGAAGCCGGAGGTGGTTCTCCAGGTGCGGGCAGAGCATGGCCGCGACTTTTTTTTCATGCGCGCAAAAATCCCGCTGGTTCCGGATGGTCCGGCTCAGGACCAGCAAGGCCGCGCCGTGGTTGGAGGCCACCGTGCAAAACAGGTAATACTTGGGCCGGTGATGATCCCAGAAACATTCGGCCAACTTGCGCAGGAAACCGTTCTGGTGGTTGTCCGGCAGGGACATCATATCCCGGTTGTTTAAGACCTTGTTGGCCGGCAACGATTTGGCCGCGCCGGTCTTGAGACCCCGGACCAGCGATTCCAGCTTGCGCCGGGCGGGGGCGTTGCACTTGGAATTGAATACCATCTCGGTGGTCCGGTCGTTCATGAAATGGTAAAGACAGGCGCATTCCGCGGAGCAGGCCTTTAACAGCCGGGTCCGGAACCGCTCCTGGCGGGAATCGTCAACCAGCCCCCCCATCAGGTCATAAATCAAACTATTATGCTCTTTATCCAGCATCGCGGTGCTTCTGAAAATCAGATTATCTAGCCCTAATTTATACCCATTCGGCTTGGATTTGTCAATGCCCAAAATAAGGGGGTTTTTGGTATATTGCATATTCCCCTATTTGTGGGACATGGCGTCCGCGCCCGCCTTCCCTGATTTGGAGGCCGTAAATCGCTCCAAAGCCTTCGAGGAATTTTGCCCGGCGCCAGCTCCAGGTTTTCCATTTTTTTGATACATCCTCTCCCCATCCGCCCATCCCGGCCATCGCGAGCAATCCCGCGTTTTGGGGTTCCCATTCCTAGGGTAGTGTCCCTTAAATTGTGGTGCAGGCATCTTGCCTGCCAACAATTTGATTTTGCAGGCTGGAAGCCCGCGCCACAACTGAAAAAGCCGTTAACTTATTTGCGGGACACTACCCTAGGCGGGCGGTCTTCCCGCCCGAAAATTTATTCCCGGGGGTCCCTTGATTTCAATTTTATCCGATTTGTGGTATATAGAGGGTAAAATTTTTAGCGGTTGGTGGCAATGGCGGACTCAAGAGTAAGGATACTGGTGGCGAAGCCCGGTCTGGACGGTCATGACCGGGGCGCCAAGATTGTGGCCCGGGCGCTGCGGGACGCGGGCTTTGATGTGATTTACACCGGTCTGCACCAGACCCCGGAGATGATTGTGGAGTCCGCGGTCCAGGAGGATGTGGACATCGTGGGACTGAGCATCCTCTCCGGCGCGCATATGACCATCTTCCCGGAAGTGCTGCGGCTGCTGAAAGAAAAGCGCGCGAAGCAGATCAAGGTTTTCGGCGGGGGCATCATCCCGCCCGACGATGTTCGGAAGCTGAAGAAACTGGGCGTGCTCGAGATTTTCCTCCCCGGGGCCTCCACCGAGACCATTGTCCGGTTCGTGAAAGAGAAAGTCCGTAAAAAATTGTGAATAAACTGGATCGGGTCAGAATCGGGATCATCGGGTGCGGTCGGATCGCCGACCTCAATATCCAGGGCTATCTGGACCATCCCCGGTGCGACTTGGTCGCGGTCTGCGACCTCAATGAGGCTCTGGCTCAACGCCGCCAGCAAGAGTGGAAGGCGAAAAAATATTACACCGATTTCGAGCAGCTCGTGCGAGATCCCGAGATCAATGCGGTGGAAATCCTCCTCCCCCACCGGCTCCACCTTCCCGCGGTGGTGGCCGCGGCCCAGGGGGGCAAGCATGTCTCGCTCCAGAAGCCGATGTGCGCGGAGTTGTGGGAAGGCCGCAAGATGGTGGAGGCCGCTCAGCAGGCCGGGGTCCGGTTCCGGGTGACCGAGAATTTCATGTTCTACCCGCCCTTGCGCTTGATGAAAAAATTTCTGGACGCGGGCGAGATCGGAGAACCGCTCTCCATTGACATGAAGCTCGCCGGGGGCGCCGGCGGCTGGTGGGTCCCGCTCAAGACCTGGGTCTGGCATATTGACCCGGAGCGCTGCGGGGGCACGCCCGCGGTTTATGATGACGGCTACCACAAACTTTCCATCGCCAAGTTCATGTTCGGCGAGATCGAGAAGGTCAAATGCTGGCTGGATTTTACTTTTGCCGTTTTGGACATCCCTTCGCTCGTGACTTGGAAGCATAAAAGCGGTCAAGTCGGGGTCTGGGAGGTCGGGCTGGGGGTTAATTTGATGATGAACCATAAATACTACGGCGCGGACGAGTGGTTCGAGATCACCGGCACCAAGGGCGTGCTCACCGCCACCCGCTGCACCAGCCGCTTGATGGAAATCCCCCCGCTCATCCTCTACAAGGACGGGCGCCATACGGCCATTGACGACATCCGCGACGACTGGGCGGACTCTTTCCACGACGCCGGGTGGCATTTCATTGACTCGCTTCTGGAAGGCAGACCGCCGGACCTTTCCGGCGAGGATGCGCTTTATCTGATGAAATTCTGGAAGGCCATTTGGAAAAGCACTTGCGAGAAACGGGAAGTGCGGCTGGATGAGATCGGGGAAGAAAAGGAGCCGGAACATGCCTGAATTCCTGGGCAGATTGATCGCCAAGCTCGCTTTCCGGAGCTTCCGCTGGTGGCTCTTGCATCGGTCGGATCAGGGGATTGCGAGCCGGGTGAGAATCCTCCGCAGGCTGGCGTATGCCTTCACCGGCGATGAGATCATCCTGACCGCGATGAATGACATCGCGGAAATTTTTGAAGGCGAGGCCCGGGACACCGCGCTGGTGAGGAGGATGTTCCGGGAGTCCACCCCGGAATACGCCGAGGCCGTCCTGCGGTCCCTGATGAGGAAAGACTGAAAAGATGCAAAAGCTTGACCGGGTGAAAATCGGAATCGTCGGCGCCGGCCGGATCGCGGACTTGAACATCCTCGGCTATTTGGATCATCCCCGCTGCGACCTGGTTGCGGTCTGCGACCTCGATGAGGACCTGGCCAAACGCCGCCAACAAGAATGGAAAGCGAAAAAATATTACACCGATTATGAAAAGCTGCTTGCGGATCCCGAGCTCAACGCGGTCGAGATCCTGCTCCCCCACCGGCTCCACCTGCCCGCGGTGCTCGCCGCGGCCAAGGCCGGGAAACACATCTCTCTGCAAAAGCCCATGTGCGTGGAACTATGGGAAGGCCGCAAGATGATCGAAGCCGCGAAGAGCGCGGGAGTGGTTTTTCGGGTCACGGAAAATTTCATTTTCTACCCGCCCTACCGGCTCCAGAAACAGATGCTCGACGCGGGCGAAATCGGCGAGCCCTTGTCCATCGCCATCCGCCTGTGCGGGGCCGCGGGCGGCTGGTGGGTCCCGCTTCAGACCTGGCTCTGGCGGCTGGACTTCGAGGAATGCGGCGGCACGCCCAGCGTTTATGACGACGGCTATCACAAGCTGTCCATCGCCAAATTCATGCTGGGCGAGATCGAGAGCGTGAAGGCCTGGATAGATTTCACCTTCGGGGCGATTGACACGCCGGCGCTCGTGAGCTGGAAGCATAAGAGCGGCCAGGTCGGCAACTGGGAAGTCACCACCGCGCCCAATCTGATGAGCTATGGAAAATACTACGGCGCGGACGAATGGGTCGAGCTCACCGGCACCAAGGGCGTGCTTACCGCGACCCGCTGCACGAGTAAGCTGATGGAAATCCCGCCGCTCATCCTTTGCAAAAATGGACGCCATACCGCTATTGATGACATCCGCGACGACTGGGGCGACAGCTTCCATGACGCGGGCCATCACTTCATTGACTCGCTCCTGAGCGGGACCCAGCCCGCGCTCACCGGGGAGGACGCGCTTTACCTCATGAAATTCTGGAAAGCGATCTGGCAAAGCCATTGCGAAAATCGGGCGGTGCGGCTTGAGGAAGTCAAGGAGGAGGCGAGCTGAAATGCCCGCGTTTTTGAGGAAACCGTTGTCCAACCTGATCTTCGCATGCGGGAGATGGTGGCTGCTTGCAAACTCCAACCGCTCGCTGGCGTTCCAGTTCCGGCTGGCCCGGCGGATCGCCTTTGCCGTGACCGGCGATGCGTTTTTGAAAAATGTCCTGACCGAACTTTCGGAAATCTTTGAACAGGGCGGAAAAGCCGCGGACACCGCGCGGAAAATATTTCGCGAGGCCGACCGCGCATACGCGGCCGCGGTGGTGGCCGCGGCCTTGGGGGAGGACTGATGGGATTCTGGCAACGACTGATCAAATTGGAGGACCGGGTTGATCCGGTCCGGGTGGCGCTGGTCGGGGACGACTCGAACGAGCGCAAGCTCCTGGAGGCCGCTTACCTTCAAAACTCGAAGACCAAGGTGGTCTTTTCCGGCGGGACCGACGGGCTGGAAAAGATGCTCCGGCAGGGAGCGGCCGAACTGGTGGAGATTTTTGCCGAGGTCGAAAAAAGAGTTGCGTTGGCGGAGCAATGCCTGGAGGCCGGAGTCAATGTTTCGGTTGGGATGCCGCCGGCGCTGACTGCGGAGAAAATTGATTCGTTGAAACAGAAAGCCGAGCTGCGGGGCAAGTTGGTCCGGGTGAGGAATCAGCTTCTATATTACCATCCGTACCAAAAAGCGCGGGAGCTTTTGGAGCAGGAAAAAATCGGGTATGCGACCATGCTCAAATTGGTGGTGAAGCGGAATCGGCTTCCGCACAAGGATTTTGACCGCGCGAACTGGATGCTCGAGCATGAGAGCGACTATCTGGCGCTGGCTCAATATTTTTTCGGGCCGGTGGAAAAAATATTCGTGATTAACGGCTCCGACGGAAATAACACCGTCGGGTCAATGTTGCTCGGCTTCAAGTTCAAGACCCCACACCGGTTTGGATACCTGCTCGCGGATTTCGCGCCCGAGCTTCAAATCCGCACTTTCACCGAGCCGGTGTTCCGGCAGGTCTGGATGACCGGGACCGCGGGCGTGATCATGGCGAACCGCGGGGAGGGACAACTCTGGCGCCTGCCGCCGCTCTTGCTCCGCGCGAAGAACTACAGCCATACCTTTGAAGACCTGAAAGACAACTGGGAGGATGTCTATCCGGCCATGGTGAATGATATGGTCGGGTGCTTGCGGGAGCATAAGCCCTTGGTCTCCGGGCTGGAGCTGGCCGCAAAGGGAATTGCGGCGGCCCTGGCCGCCGCTGCCGCCTTGGAAGCAGGACAAGAAGTATTAATCGCGCAATAGTCTTCAGCTATTGAAATAACCCGTTTTTTTTCATGAGCTCATAAAGGTTTTCCGCGATCCAGCCATATCCGGGCGGCTTCGGATGCATGTCCGCAAACAGCACCTCGTCCCTCAGCTTTTGGTTGAAAGCCCCGTCCGCGGAATAGAGCCGGCTCTCGAACAGCGCGTAATTGTCCGCCAGGGGCGCCTGCATCTTTTCCGCCACCTGCCGGGTCAAACCGTTGGGCACCGGGTAACTATGTTCCTTGTCGCCGGCATAGGTCATCAGGAAAATTTTCGCGTCATGTTCCCGGCAAAATTCCACCATCTTGACCAGGTCTTGAATAAAACGCCGCTGGATGTCCCGCAATTCCTTTTCATCGGTCACCAGATAGTCCCGGCCGCGGTGGACCATGATTTCCCCGGTGTCCCTCCGGCGGACCACCCAGTTGGAATCCTTCTTAAGGCCCTGGTAATAGAGCAGACTGGCCAGTTTGTATAATTTCAGGTTATACCAGAATTTGCGGAACCGATCCTCGTTCTGGCCCGCCACATTCCAGCGGTTGTTCACCCCCACCATCACCACCAGCGCCGCGGGATGATATTTCTTGAAAATGCCGGGCAGGGCCTCGAGGATCTCGCTGGAATTCTGACCGGGCGCGCCCAGGTTGAGCGCCTGATAATTCTTGCCGTCCTTTTGGAGCAGCCGCTCCAATTGCGCCGGATAGGCCTCCTCGGCCTTGACATAAAGCCCATAAGTGTTGGAGTCCCCGATGCAGACTATGACTTTCGCCCCCGGCCGGATCGGGCTTTCCCGCAAGCGCGCCAGAAAAACCCCGGCCAGTTGCAGCGCGGCCTCGAACAGGACCAGGAACAGGGCCAGCGCGATCAAGATGAAAATAAATCTCTTGAGAATCTTGCGGCCCGCGCCGGCAGGGGCGGGTTGGTTGGATGCTGGCATTGACCATTATTATAAAGCGAATCCCGGCTTTGACAAAATAATTTGAAGCCGGCCGGTTTGCTTGCCCACCCCCAGTTTTTATTTTTTACTTGACCAGTATATGTAAAATATAATACATATAGGACCTGAAGCCAGAAACGCCCTATCCGAGGAGATGGCGCAGGCGGTGTTGAACGGACGCCAGCTCAAGGCTCTGATGGTTGAAGCGGGTGGGCGCTATCTGCAGGCTTTGAAGGCGGAGCGGAAGCGGCGATTAAGGCTTGACCGGCGCGGGATTGAGCTGGGGGTTCAGGACCTGCCGCACCCAGCCGGCGATCTCGTTGTCCACCGGCAGGTTGGCGTCCATCGGCGCCAGCGCGAACTTGTAATCAAAAGGCAGGCTTTGCATGGCTTTAAGCTTCTGCTCGATCCCGGCTTTATCATTAACCAGGTCGTTGTATTGGGCTTGCAATGAGGGGTTGTCTTTCATTTGCGCCTCGGTGTCGCCGATCCGGGTGGAAACCCGATGGAGCTCTTTCTTTAACCGCTTGAGTTCCTTGCGCTGGTCCTTGGGCTTTTTCCCGGGGTGATATTGCAGGTCCAACTGGCCGAGATATTTTCCGCCCATGCCCGACTGCAACAGCAAGGTCTGGCCCGTAAGCTGCGGGTTCCAAAGAAATTGCGGCAGGCCGCTCACCACCGCCAGGTCAATGCCGGACACCTGCTCGCAAAGCTTTGCGCTTTCCGCCAGGCCCAGGTTGAACAGCCCGATCACCAGGTCCGCCTGCTTTTCCTTCCGCAGCTTCTTCACCATGGCCTTGGCGGCCTGCGCCGGATCCCGGACCAAGAGCGCCGGCGCAAGGCCCTCGCCCGGCCGGCACAATCCGAAAATGCCGATCCGCAGCCCGTTGCGTTCGATGATTCTTTCAGTCGGGAACAGGGGTTTATCGGTGTCCTTGCCGTAGAGATTGGACGAGATCAAATTGAGTTCGCCCCGCGCTTTTGCTTTTTCCTGGAGCTCAAGCAGAAACTCGGGTCCCGCGGCCAGGTCCTGCCACCCTACATTGAGCGCGTCCACTTCCAGCCGGGCCGCGGCCTTGGCCAGGACCAGGGCCCGTTCGCGGTCCATGGGCGAGACCCGGTAATCATTCGGGACTTCTCGGAAGAACCCGTTGCCGGCGTCCACCTGCAGCATCGGCTCCTGGAGCGTGATGAACCTTTCCAAAAACTGAGCCCGGCGGGACACGCCGCCCATGTTGTGGGAGGGGCATCCGCACAAATCAATCTCGCCGGAGAGATCGTTGGTGTAAAAGACATGAAGGTTTACGGGCGTGGCGCTCGGGGCTTCACGGTTTTCCTTTTTGCACGCCGCCAGGATCGCCGCGGCCATCAGGGCGCTGACTAGAATTTTTTTCATCTTTGGTCCCCCAAGTGGAAATTATATCCGGGATCAGGGTTTCCTGTCCAGCCTCGGACGGAAACAGGGCCAGCCCGGCCCGGTCCCTTTGCGGGATCAGCTTGATGACCCGCTTGAGCTCGTCCACGGGTATCGGCTCGGAGTTATTGAAATCCTTGGTCATCAGCTTGAACAAAGGCGCGCCGTTGCCGGGGATCAGGGCGAGGAAATTTTTGCCCGCAAGTTCAAGCGCCGAATCCAGGTCCGGGCCGGAAAGATGGAGTTCCTCGCCGAGCTGGCGGTGGTAGAGCATGAGCGCATAGAAATCGTAATTGCGGCCGGCGGCCATCTTCAAGTCCTGGCTGAACCACTCCTTGCCTTTATCCGGCTTGAGCGCGGTCTCGTAATAAAAGTTGCAGCCGAATTTCACCCCGGGCCTTTGGCGCCGGAGCGCGGCGCGCAACTCATCCGCCAGGTCCAGCAGTTTCATGGTCTTCCAGTCGTTCCATTCCCGGAACTCCGGCGTGTAATCCTTGGCCACTTTTTTCCCCGCTTCATTTTTGATCTCGAGATAGAACCGCTCCGGCGACACCGGCTGGCCGCGTTCCTTTAGATATTGGTGGACCGCGAGCGGAGAAAAATCCTCGTTATGCTTCAGCATCAGGTCGTCCTGCACGAGCACGCCGTCAATCGGGTATCGCGCGAGGTCATAATAGAGATGGAGCAGCCGCGCCTTCACCTCGGGATGAAAAATGCAGAGGCCCCGGCCGGTCTTATAGCTCGAGCTCTCAAGGTCATAATAAAGGCTGTGAAGATCGGTCCTCCCCTCCCATCCGTAGTCGGCGTATCGGCTATCCATCCAGGCGTAAAATTTCAAGCCGGCCCGGTGCGCATCCTCCGCCACAATCCCGGTCAGGTCGCAGACCACGGGCGCAGCTTCGGTCTGGAAATAAACTCCCGCTGGAACCCGGGTCGGACAAAGTCCGTGGAAGCCGTCGCCGGGGTTTTGGAAAACTTTTATGATGACGGTGTTGATGCCCGCGGCTTGGAGCTGCTTGAACCATTGCTGGAGTTGGGCGCGGCTCTTGAAATCGAGGATGGAAATTTGGACCGCGCGCATAGGCGGGGATTGGGCCATTGCCGCAAAGGCGAGCAGAAATGTGAGCAAGGCCATGACTTTGGCTCTCATGTTTTAATCAATGTTCTCCGCGATCAGGCTGATCAAATCGCGGACCTTCACGCCCCCGGCCTCTTTTCCGCTCCGCTCGAGCATGCGCTCGCACATGGGGCAGGCCGTGGCCAAAAGCTCCCCGCCCAGCTGCTGGAATTGCCGGATCTTGTGCATCCCGATCCCCCGGGCGATGCCGGGGTGCGCGATGGGCAGGCCGCCGCCTCCGCCGCAGCATTCCGAGCGCTCGCGGCTCTCGTGGAATTCGGTGAAGCCGTTCGCGGAGATTTGGTTCAGGATTTCCCGGGGCGGATCGTAGATTCCCAAATATCTTCCCAGATGGCAGGGATCGTGATAGACGATTTTGCCCTCGACCTTGGACTTGAGCTTGAGCGCTCCCAGCCGGGTGGAGAGGAATTCGGTGGCGTGCGAGATCGCGCCGGCGGAGATCAGGCCGGGCTTTTGATAGTGGGTCTTCAAAAACCAGACGCAGGTAGGGCAGAGCGACACGATCGTCTCATGGCCGGCGAGTTTCTTCGCCAGCCGAGTTTTGTGTTCCTCCAAAATTTTCTCGTGGCCGGTTGCGAACATGGGATAGCCGCAACAAAGGCCGTCCTCCGCCAGGATTTCAAAGTCCACCCCCAGCCGCTCCAGGACCTTGGCCGCATGCTTGATGGTCTCCGGGAAATAATGCGCCATGGTGCAGCCGGTGAAGAGCAGCATGGGCGCTTTCTGCAGGTGCCTGCCCGAGGTGAGGTCGCGAAGTTCGGCGCCGAAATTCTTGGCGTAGGGGTTGCCCGCTTTGGTGAACGCCGCGCCGAATTCCATGACCCGTTTGGGCGCGATCCCCTTTTCCACGGCGATGGCCCGGGCGGCCTCGAACGCTCCGATCACCTCGATGACATGCTCGCAGTAAGCGCGGCTGAGCAGGCAGCCCGAGCACTGATACATGAGCTCGGCCGCTTCGGGCGTGAACTCGAACGCGCCGTCCTTGATCAGCTTGAGGATGGTCATTTTGCCGGTGGGGGTGCTGGCCTCGGAGCAGGTCACCTTGGCCACCGGACAGGAGAACCGGCAGAGCTTGGGACAATAGCTGCAAAACTCGATCTCCCGTTCATATTTTTTCAGACGCTTCATGCTTTTTCTCCAAAGCCAAGTTTTTCCGGGTTCAAGATATGATGCGGGTCTATTTCATTTTTTAACTTCTGCAATATTTCGTGCCCGACCCCGAGTTCTTTTTTCAACCACTCGGCCCGGTGCAATCCGATGCCGTGGTGGTGGGAGATGGACGCGCCGATTTCGAGGCAGGCTTCCATTGCGGTTTTCCAGGCCTCCAGGTGTTTTTGCCGGAGCTTCTCCGGGTCGGGGTCGTTGACGAGGAAGCTGAAATAAATGCAGACGCCTTCGCGCCAGGCGTGCGAGAAGTGGGCCATGACCAGGCCCAGCTTGGAAACGGCCGCGGCCACTTTCTGATAAAGCTCGAGCGCGTCCCGCCAGATCACCGAGACCTCGATGGTGTCGAGCAGGGCGCCGGGCGAGGCCATGATCTTGCTCCGGTTGTAGGACACCGCGTAGCGGTGTTCGAGCCATTTAAGTCCGGGGGCCTCGCCCAAGTCCGTGGCGCCCATTTCCAACAGGCGCGCGAACCCGAGTTTGCTCTTGAGTTCGGTCAACTCGTCATTCGCGCCCTCATACCCGATCACGAGCAGGCAGCCGGAGTCCGGGCCCGAGAGTTTGGCCTGGTTGAAACCGGTGTCAATGGGATCGTAAAGCCTTAGCGCCGCGGGCACGAGTTCCTTTTGCAGGAGGACCCGCATGGCCTCGAGGCCGGAGGGCACATCGTTGAAGGCGAACCCGCGGTAGATTTTTTTCGCGGGCAAAGGGCTGATGGCGAGGACCGCGGCGGTGATGATGGCGAGGGTGCCTTCGGACCCGACCAGGATTTGGTCCAGGTCCGGCCCGGTGGCGGACCTCGGGGTGTTGCGGGTATGGAAGACCGAGCCGTCCGCCAAGACGCCCTCGAGCGAGATGACCAAGTCCTCGATCTTGCCGTATTTGGCTGAGAGCTGCCCGGCCGAGCGGGTCGAGAGCCAGCCGCCCACGGTCGAGCAATAGATCGAACTCGGGAAATGACCGAGCGTGAAACCTTCGCGGATGAGATGACGTTCGAGGTCCTCCCCCATCACCCCGGCCTCGACCTCCACGGTGTGGGCGATTTTATTGACGCTCCGGATTTCGCGCATCCGTTTCAGGTCCAGCATAATCCCGCCGGTGACCGGAATGGTCCCGCCCAGCACGCCTGACCCGGCGCCATAAGCGATTACCGGGATGCGGTTCTCCCGGGCGCGGCTGATCACCTTGGCGACTTCCTCCACGGTCTCGGGGAAGCAGGCCGCGGCGGGCAGGTTTTGGATCTTGCCCTCGCGCAGGTCGAGATATCCGGGCATGAAAATATCGCGCGAGTAGATGACCAGGCTGGCCTGGTCCGAGATCACCCGGTTTTTCCCGAGCAGATTGCCCAGCCACTCGAGGGCTTTGACTATTTTATTATCTGTGCTCATATCTTTGTCTTCGGGGCGCGGGCACTCCTGCCCGCGCACATCTAAATTCCCAATTTCCCCGGGTTCATTATCCCTTTGGGGTCAATCGCTCTTTTCAGGCCCTTGAGCAACGGGCTCGCCCCGCCCAGTTCCGTCTCCATCCACTTGGCCTTGAGCATTCCGATGCCGTGATGATGGCTGAGCGCGCCGTCCGCTTTCATGCAGGCCTCGAGCGCGTCGTTCCAGAGGTCGTCATAGCGCTTCAGCCGGTCTCCGAGCGTGCGGCCGGTGGAGGCGACGCTGAAATAGATCGAGCAGCCCTGGGCGTAGGCGTGCGAGAAATGCGCCATCACCAGGGCGTGTTTGCTGATCGCCTTTGCATCGAGAAGTAAAGGTTCTCGAGGTTGTCCCACAAGGTAGCGACCTCGATGGTATCCACGAAGAATCCCAGATCAAAGACCTTGCTCATGGTGTAACTCACCTTGTAGCGGTGTTTCCACCAGTTGCGCGCCGGCCATTCGCCCAGGTCAATCCCGCCGGCGGCGAGGCAGATGGCTTTGGCTTGTTTGTGCTCGAGTAGGATCAGCTCCGGCTCGCCCTCGAAGACCAGGATCATCTTGGAGGCCCGGGCGCGGTTTTGGAGGAACCGGTTGGGCAGGGCCGGATTGAAAAGCGCGGGCAGGACCTTGCGGCTGAGCTGGACCAGGGCGCGGTTTCCCCAAAGGCCCGCGCCTTTGGGTTTGGGCTTTTCCTCGATAATGCCCTTGCTGGAAAAATAAGTGTCCACCGGATCGTAAAGCCGGATCACCGCGGGTTTGAGTTCGGCCTGCATCATTTGCCGGATAGACTCGAGGCCCGGGCGCATCTGCGGGAACATGAAAGCCGAGAACGCGCGGGCTTTGGGATAGTCCCAGAGCCTGAGCG
>CAIUDS010000606.1 GCA_903897985.1 uncultured delta proteobacterium | reverse complement strand
TGCCGGAGCCATTTTTCAACACCCTGCTGGTTCTCGGTCGCGCCGATATCCGGCCCGGCGGGTTGCTGGACTTTACATTTCGAGAAATATCTGCTAATTTAATGCGCAACTAAAAGAGGAAAAAAACAATAAGGAGGAAACCAGATTGGCAATTGAGAAGACGAAAAAGCAGGAATTGATCAGCGCCTATCGCAAGCACGAGAAGGACACGGGTAGTCCGGAGGTTCAGATTTCTCTGCTGACCGAGCGGATCGGTTATTTGACCGAGCATTCCAAGGTCAACCCGAAGGATCACCATTCCCGGCGGGGCCTGTTGACGCTGGTCGGCAAGCGGAAACGGCTTTTGGATTATTTAAAAGGGGAAGACTTCAACCGGTATCAAGAAGTGGTGAAGCGGCTTGAACTCAGAAAATAACGCGTCTGAATCCCAGCCTCATCCTCACGCCTTTTTTGAAACCTGACTTCGGAAAGGAGTAAGAGAATATGTATGCCAAAGCGAGCATAAATTTCGCGGGACGGGAGTTCACTCTGGAGACCGGGGGCATGGCCCGCCAAGCCGACGGCTCCGCGGTGGTCCGGTACGGAGACAATTTCATTCTGGTCACGGTGGTGGCGGACCAGGACCGCAAGGCTGAAAGACTGGACATGCTGCCGCTCACGGTGAACTACCAGGAAAAATTTTACGCTTCCGGGAAAATCCCGGGCGGGTTTTTCAAGCGCGAGGGCCGGCCGACCGAGTCGGAAACCCTGAACAGCCGCGTGATAGACCGGGCGATCCGGCCGCTATTCGTGAAGGGCTGGCCGTTCGAGACCCAGGTCATGGCCACGGTCTTGAGCATTGACATCGAGACCCATCCGGGCGTGCTGGCGCTCAACTGCGCCAGCGCCGCGCTGGAGGTCTCGCCCATCCCCTTCTGCGGGCCGGTGGCCGCGGCGCACCTGGGCAAGATTGACGGGCAGTTTGTGCTCAACCCCAAGAAAAGCGAGATGGAGAAGAGCGAAATTGACTTGGTGGTCGCGGGGAACTACGAGGGCATCCTCATGGTCGAGGGCGGCGCCAAGATGGCTTCGGAGGAAGCCCTGCTCGAGGCCATTTTTTACGCGCATGAGCAGTTGAAGCCGCTGCTTGAGTTGCAGGACCGGCTGCGCAAGGAAGCGGGCAAGCTCAAACTGGACTTCGAGGCGGAGACCACGCCGGAAGCGGTAAAGAAAATGGTGCTGGAGAAATACCCGGCGGAGATGCTCCGGGCTTTGACCATTCCCGGCAAGCTGGACCGGCGCGCGGCGCTGCGGATACTGCGGACCCGGATCCTGGAGGAAATCTTCTCGGCCAATCCCGAGTTGAAGGAAAAAGAATATCTGGTGATGCCGGCGCTGGACGAGCTCGAGCGCATGACCATGCGCAAGAAGCTGTTCGAGAGTGGGACCCGGATTGACGGCAGGAAGCCGGAGGAAATCCGGCCGATCAAATGCGAGATCGGAGTCCTGCCCCGCACCCACGGCTCGGCCTTGTTCACGCGCGGCGAGACCCAGGCCCTGGTGGTTACCACGCTGGGCACGCGGGAGGACGAGCGCAAGGTCGAGCATGTGGACGAGGAGTTCTACAAGAGCTTCTATCTGCACTATAATTTCCCGCCCTTCTCCGTGGGCGAGACCAGCAACCGGCTGGCGCCCGGCCGCCGCGAAATCGGACACGGCGTCCTGGCCGAACGGTCCCTGGTCCGGGTCATTCCCAGCCACACCGATTTCCCCTACACCATCCGGATCGTGTCCGACATCATGGAGTCCAACGGCTCGAGCTCGATGGCCACGGTCTGCGGCGGGTCGCTGGGGCTGATGGACGCGGGGGTCCCGATCAAGGAACATGTGGCGGGCATTGCCATGGGCCTGGCCAAGGAAGGCGATAAATTTTTAGTGCTCACCGACATCATGGGCGACGAGGACCACTGCGGAGACATGGACTTCAAGGTCGCGGGGACTCACGATGCCGTGACCGCGGTGCAGATGGACATCAAGATCCCGCACATCAGCAAGGAAATCCTGGGGCAGGCCCTGGCCCAGGCCAAGGCCGGAAGACGCAAGATCATCGAGCTGATGAAAGCCGCGATCAGCTCGCCGCGCGCCGAGCTTTCGCCCTATGCGCCCCGGATCGTGACCCTGCACATCCCGGTCGAGAAGATCAAGGATGTGATCGGGCCCGGCGGCAAGATGATCCGCGAGATCGTGGAGCTGACCGGCGCCACCATAGACATCGAGGATGACGGCTCGGTCAATATCGCCTCGGTCAACGGCGAGTCCAACGAGAAGGCCATTATGATGATCAAGAACATCATCCGCGATGTCGAGGTGGGCGCCACCTACAAGGGCGTGGTCCGCCGCATCGCGGATTACGGCGCGTTCGTGGAACTCTTCCCCGGCGCCACCGGCCTTTTGCATGTCTCCCAGCTGGAACACAAACGCACCGAAAATGTCCGGGATGTGGTGAAGGAAGGCGATGAAATCGAGGTCAAGGTGCTGGGTCTCGAGGATGGCGGAAAAATTTCTTTGAGCCGCAAGGCCCTGCTGCCCCTGCCCGAGGGCATGACCGAGCAGGAGTCCCGCAGCCATGACCGGCCCCCGCGCCGCGACGGTTTTGGTGGAGGCGGCAGAGGCGGAGACCGTGGGGGCTCCGGCGGAGGCGGTGGCCGCGGCGGTGGCGGCGGCGGCCGACCCCGATACTAAGAAGTTGTGAGCGGGCTTCCAGCCTGCCGTAAAGGGAGCGATTATGAAGTAACCCGCGTCCGCAAACCGGGAACAATTAAGCCTTGCCCACCAGTTCCTGAACCCGGAGCGGCAGCTCGTTAAAGCATTTCACCTTGGCTCCGGACTTGCCCAAGGTATTTTCCACCACCAGGAAATCAAATCCCGGAATGATGACCTGGTTCCAACTGTCCCCGAACCCGCGTAGCGCAACATCCAGCATCATCACGATCTGTTTCCCCAGCGGTTCCTCCGATTTGAGTGTGATCGCTCCATAAAACTCCTGGCACTCCGTGTAGCCCGCATTGTGCGTGCCGGTGTAAGGCTTGAGTTTTTCCAGATCAATGTCCCGTCCCACTTTGCGAGAAACATCCTTGCTCCGCGCCTTGAAATATTCCACCAAAGCCTGCTCCTGCAATTTGGCCGGCAGGTCCTTGGCCGCGATTTCCTCAAAGGCCCGATACCCTTCCCGGTACGCGCCTTCCACCAGGTCGAACCAGAAAGCCTGCGATTCCCTCACCTTCCTCGGATCCTCCACCGCGATCACGCTCCGTCTTACGCATGCGCTCAAGCCGTCCCGCTGCGGGCTAACCCCCAAATGCACGAACGCCCCGCCCTTGATCGGACGGTTCAAGGCCTTGCCGATCAGAGTCCGGTTGGCCTCGTCCGAACCGACCATGATCCGGAACCCGTCCCCTTCCGCGCCCAGCAGCCGGCAAACCAAACCCCCGTATGCGGCCACCTCCGTCTCCAGCATCCCCGGCTTCATTACCGCCAGCATCGCCCGCAGCGCCGTATCCGCAATCTTGCTCGCGTCCTCCGTCAGCCGCAGCTCCAAATCGCTCTTCTCATATTTGAGCTTCTGGTAAAGGGACTGGCAGTCAAGCACATTTTCCTTGCCATAGGCATTTTCCAAATACTCGACCAGCGCCGCGGGCATCACCTGCCGCACCGTGAGCAACGCCACTTTTCTCACCCGGTCCCCGGCCGCAGCCTCCAAAACCTGCTCCAGCTTCTCCGCCCGCACCGGGTAATCCTCGTCCGCCAGCTTCAGCAACTCCACCTTGTGAACATACGCCCCCGGCCCGCGGCGCCAGTTGTTCCGAAATATAGCCACCCTCGAGTCCGGCAATGATATGAAAACCGGTCTTGCCGATCGCGCCCGCAACCTGCTCGATCGAGATATTGGTGTTGCCCCCCATATACGGAACATCGCCCTGGTAATGTTCGTCCGAGAAAACGATCCCGACATCGCAGCCAGCTTTTTCCACCGCCAAATACACCTGCATCTGTCGGCCCAGGAATTCCGACTTCGGTATGCTCAACGCCCGATCAATTTCCGGAGCGTCCGCAAGGACCTTCTCGACCAGCTCCATCTCTTTCCGGATCCGTCTCAACCTCTCTAGATCCATTTATCCTCCCGATAGTGCAGCGGGACATTCCTGTCCCGTGTCAAACTCAAGGCAACACCCGCTTCCCCGGATTCGATCCCCACCTCTGCACCAGCCGGAAACCCTCAGCATATTTTACCCCGGCCTGGTAACCCCGAAATTTTGCCTGCGTTTCCACCATCTCCAAAATGTCAATCCCATCATGGTCCTTGAGCCATTTTACCTGTGACTTGTGCTTCGATAACATCTTTAACTTATTCGCCAAACTACCTGATATATCAACATATTCCATCGGCTCAAAACCGATCCCGGTTAAGGTGTCCATCTCATATAGATATGCCCCATGATTAGATGCCGGCGATCCGGTCTTGACATGCTTGAGCGAGGCGATGAACCCGGCGGAAAACGCGAGTTTTGCCCCGGCCTGGTGGTCGTGGTGATAGTCATTCGCGGAATGCGAAATAATCAGGTCCGGTTGAGCAAGCCGGATGACTTGGGCCAGTTTGAGACGCGTCTCCTCGTCATCAAAAAGGAATTCATCCTTGGCCCCCAGCCAGAACAGTTTCGCGCCCAGGAATTTTGCCGCCGCTTCCGCTTCCCGCTTTCTGATCTTCACAAGCTCCTTCGGCGGGATCACCTTATGGCCGGCCGACCCGTCGGTCAGGACGCAAATGGAAACCTGATCTCCCTTGCCCTTGCCCCGGAAGAGCGTGCCGCCGCAAAGGATCTCGACATCATCCGGATGCGCCCCGATCGCCAGAACCTTCATGGCATCCTCCCTAAGAATTTCCCCCATTCTATCCAGATTTCCCGACTTTGTCCAGAGTCGCCTGCTGGCCTGAGGTATGGGCGAATCGCATTCGCCTTTGGCTTTTCGTCTCCCCGGCGCCAGGCCGAGCGCGAGGTCGAGGCAGAGCATGTCAATCTTGCCATAATTGGTGAGCAACTCGACCAACTGATCGCGGTGGCGCTTCATGGCGCGCATGGTCTCGGCCTTGGTGGGGCCGGGGAACAGGACCATCCGGCCACGCGGGGTCGCGCTGTATTTAAGCGGGAAGAACAGGCTGCCCCAGGTCTTCCGGGCTGTCCATATAGGGCCGGAAGTCGGCGTCATACCAGTCCGGGTGCGAGAAATAAAGGTCAATCTTGATGCCATGCCGGCGCGCGGCGTCGGTCAATTCCTTCACTACATCGCGGTGGAACGGGGTGTCCATTATGCTGTAAGCCAGATCACAATCCTCCAAATGCGGCTTGCCCGGCGCCCAGTTCGCCCGCTCCTTGACCCTCGTCTTGGTGTCCCACATGGAGAAACCTTCATGGCGCTTGGTGGTGAAGGCCATCAGCTTGATCCCGGAATCGTCGAACAGTTTCATCCACTGCTCGGCGTCGAACCCCGTGGGGTTCCAGGTTTTGTAGAGTTCCTGATATTCCTGCCGTTTCTCGTTCGACATGTCGAGGATCGGCCAAGATTCATGCTGCAGTTCCCAGATCGAATAGATGCCCCAATGGATGCGCACGCCGAACTTGGTGTCGTAAAAAGATTCATCAGCGGACTGCGGCGCATGGCGGTAGTCCGGGTCCCATTGCTCATA
>CAIUDS010000605.1 GCA_903897985.1 uncultured delta proteobacterium | reverse complement strand
TTATTTCCCGGATTTCGCGCGGCCGGAGGTCCGGGATTGGTGGGGCGGTCTGCACAAGTTTTTGCTGGACCTGGGGGTGGACGGGATCTGGAACGACATGAACGAGCCCGCGGGCTGGCCGCGGGAAATCCGGCTGGGCAGCCTGGCGGTGCCGCTGGGCGCGGTTGATTGGATGAAGATGGTCCACGGCGAAAAGGACCACCCGGCGGCGCACGCCAAAGTCCACAATGTTTACGGCCTGCTCGAGGCCCAGGCCACTTACGAGGGACTGAAGCGGCTGCGGCCGGACGCGCGCCCATTCATGGTCACCCGGGCCGGGTACTCGGGCGTGCAAAAATATTCTTCGGTCTGGACCGGAGACAACTACGCGAACTGGCCGCAACTGCGGATGACCCCGGCCATGCTCCTGAACATGGGCCTGAGCGGGATCGTGGATGTGGGCGCGGACATCGGCGGGTTCGTGAACAACCCGACCCCGGAACTGTTCGCGCGCTGGCTGCAGCAGGGGGTGTTCTACCCGTTCTGCCGGACCCATACCGCGGTCTATCAGCCGAGGCAGGACCCGTTTTCCTACGGTCCCGAGGCGCAAAAAATCAGCAAGGCCGCGATCGAACTTCGCTACCGGCTGCTCCCGTATAGCTACAGTTATTTCAAGGACGCGAGCGAGAGCGGGCTTCCGATCCTGCGGCCGATGCTGCTGGAGTTCCCGGCGGACGAAAAAACCTACGAACTCTCCAGCCAGTTCCTGTGGGGGGACTGGCTGCTGGCGGCGCCGGTGATGATGGAGGGGACGCGGCAGAAGAAAATTTATTTGCCCGCGGGCGACTGGTATCGGTTGGAACAGAGCGCGCAGCTTGAAGGCGGAAGGGAAATCACGGAGCCGGTTGAACTGGAGTCATTGCCCATCCTGGTCCGCGCGGGCGGGATCATACCCATGGCGCCGGCGATGAACTACACCGGGGAAAAACCGTGGTCGCCCTTGACGGTCGAGTTTTACGCGGGGAACGCCGAAAGCTGTTTCAACCTGTATGAGGATGACGGGAATGGTTTTCAATATCAGCGCGGGATGTTCTTATTGACGCGCTATTGCCAGAGTCCGAGCTCGGACGGGATGACGATCAAGAAAGCGGAGGGCAAGGGCGATTACCGCCCGGTTGAGCGGGAGTTGCTGTTAAAGATTTTTGGGGCGCGGAAACCGGAGTCGGTTAGTATTTCCTCGGGCGCCGGCTCTGAAAAGCTGGCCTATATGTATGACGCGGCTCAGGCGACGCTGGAGCTGAGAATTAAAGATCAAATCAAGGGTTTGGAAATCAAAGTCAGCTATTAAATGATATTGCAGGGGCGGGAGAAGATCCTGCCCCTGCAATTATAGTTTATTTGATCCACCAGTAATAAAATCCTTGGAAGGGATTCGCGCTGCGGTTCGTGGCCGTTAATTTTCCCCCGCCGGAACTGCCTGCAGTGGGCGGACTAAACTCGAATTGGATATTTCCAATTACGAGGGACTTGCCCGGGAAACCCGCCTGGGCCTTATTTCTCGCATATACGCCGGCTGAAAGTTCGACCATTCCGACGCCGGTATTATAATTCACTTTCCAAGAATAAGTCGTGCCCGGCACGCAAACATTGGCCTGATTGCCGGGAATGAAAGTCTGGAAATCCACTTCTCCCTGTCCCACCACCAGGGGCGGGGAGATAAGTTTTTCCCCGATCGCCAGCTCGATCGGCCATCCGGAATCGGTTCCCGGGTTGCCGGGCCAGAGTTCCGCATAATTGCATTCATCAATATTGTCTTTATCCAAAAGCGCGAACACATGGTCGTGATGAACATTGTCAATCAATTCCGATCCACCTTCAACATGCCCGGTGCCGACATAAACGAGCCACCCTTTGGCCTCGGGAGCCGGGGTGGTATCCGGCCGGTACATGATGGGCCGGCGCTTGGCGGCATCCACGCAGTCGGGAGAGTCAGTCAGGGCGTAATCCCGGAGATCCCCGTCACAATCGGTTCCCGGATCGGAAAGGTTGTCATATCCGGTGTCGCCGGTATCATAGAACAGGCAAATTCCCCAATGAGCCGGATTCGGGTCATGAACATTCAATTTCCAGATCCGGCCCTGCAGGTCTCCGAAATATCCCCAATCCGGAAATCCGTCATAGTCCACATCGTTGGCCATCACATCGCCCGGCACCTGATTATGATTCGCCACCGTCATGGTGCATTTGGTCCGGAAGTTGGCGCTGGTGAGCATCTCTCCCGGCCCGAGATTGCAATACTGGTCAGTGGAAGGGACCAAAAAGGTTTTAATGGGCGTGCCGGTATCCGCGTCCAGGATATAAAGCCAGGACCCGACATAAGCGGTCCCGTTGGGGCTGGTCCCTCCCCCGAAGATAAGGGCCAGCCGGGTGTCCACCGTGGAGCCA